>NZ_DDNS01000018.1:0-55658 GCF_002341255.1 Psychrobacter sp. UBA2514 | reverse complement strand
TCGCCATTACCGTGACACTTACCAACGGTATGACCACCCGCGGTCAAAGCAACCGTTTCTTCATCATTCATTGACATACGCGCAAACGTCGTACGCATATCTTGAGCGGTTTTCAATGGGTCAGGGTTACCATCGACGCCCTCAGGGTTGACATAGATTAAGCCCATTTGTACCGCTGCTAGTGGGTTTTCGAGGGATGCACGGTCTTTATCGCTATCGTAACGGTTTTCGGTCGGTGCCAGCCATTCGCGTTCAGAACCCCAGTAGATGTCTTTTTCTGGATGCCAAATATCAGCACGACCACCAGCAAAGCCTAGCGTTTTAAAGCCCATAGACTCATAAGCCATGTTGCCTGCCAAAATCATCAAATCAGCCCATGACAGTTTGTTGCCGTACTTTTTCTTGATGGGCCATAGTAGGCGGCGCGCTTTGTCTAGGTTGGCGTTGTCCGGCCAGCTATTTAGTGGCGCAAAGCGTTGATTACCAGTATTAGAACCGCCGCGACCATCGGCACCGCGATATGTACCTGCTGAATGCCACGCCATACGAATCATCAAGCCACCATAATGACCCCAATCTGCTGGCCACCACTCTTGTGATTCGGTCATGAGGCTTTTCAAATCGGTTTTGACCGCTTCTAAATCAAGTTGTTTGAACGCTTCAGCATAATCAAAGTCTGCTCCCATTGGATCAGTCTTTTTGTCTTGCTGATGCAATATGTCTAGGTTTAAGCTATTCGGCCACCAGTCAGTCACAGCAGAGGCGGTGGTAGTATGCGCTTGATGCATGACGGGACAGCCGCCCATGCTAGGACGCTGCGGTGCGTGTGTTTGATCAACGTTTTCACTATGAATCGTCGGTCCCTTATCATCACCTTGATCATAAGTTGTATTGGTTGCGGTATCGCTGTTACCTTGGTGGTTTATCGGGCAACCAGCGGTATCTTGCGTGGTGTTTTTGTCGGTTGGGGTGTTGGTTGAATCGGACATGGTAAAACTCCTAGGCTATGGTAATAGAAAGAACAAACCGTCAATTAAGATAATCATTGTTGATATAGAGAGCATAACGAAGTGCTTTTCATTTATAAAACTAATATATAAAAATTATATGTTTTAAATTATTAATCATTAATTCTTGGTGTAGTACCTCATCCAGCTTGCTATTAACGCCATTGCTCTTGCTACTAGGTGGGACAGTAATAAGCCGATCAAGTTTGTATTGAGCCTACCTCTATCTATATATTGCCGATAAATGAAAGCGTTGTTAGACATCTTTGATGAGAGTAAGTAGTAAGAAAACTAAGGACTGGTTTAACCATAGTGAAAGATTGCTATAATCTTCGTTACTGCAGCGAAATATAAGCCGTTATGAAAGTGCCAGAATCAATGAGTTAATGCAAAAACATCTAGTCAAGGTAGCGGTTCTCAAGTACCATAACTGAATTTTGTTGTAATAAACGCATTGGTGCAACGTAAAGCAATTTTTATCGATCTTTTTATGGATAACTGATTCTAAAGATTGATAAAAATTGTGCGCAGTTGTGTTATTTGTCTCAATTGTTGGTGAGTTATTATGTCTGCTGTCAAATCTGTACCACCCAAACCTCCCATCGCCAAAAAATCATGGGGCGAGGCGGCGAAAGCCTATCTGGATCGGCGTGCTATGATCATGCTGTTTTTGGGTTTTGCAGCTGGTATTCCTATTTTGCTTATTTTCTCCAGCTTGTCGTTATGGCTTCGTGAGGCGGGATTTGATCGCAGTGTGGTGACGACCTTTAGTTGGGCGGCATTGGGGTATTCGTTCAAGTTCATTTGGGCGCCCCTAGTAGATGCGGTGCCGCTACCGATATTGACTAGATTACTGGGCCGCCGTCGTAGCTGGATTTTGATTGCACAGCTCTTAATTATTTTGGCGATTTATATGATGGCCAGCATCAACCCGACGGATGAGAGCAGTTTGCACTATATGGCCATGGCAGCCGTGCTATTGGGCTTTTCGTCCGCCACGCAAGATATCGTGGTCGATGCCTATCGTATTGAGCTTGCCCCTGCGAGTTTTCAGTCAGTATTGTCGGCAATGTATACCGCAGGCTACCGTTTAGGGATGATTTTTGCAGGCGCAGGTGCGCTCTATTTAGCAGATTATTTTGGTTCGACCGAAGAGCTTTATAGTTACGAAGCGTGGCGCAACACCTACTGGATCATGGCAGCGGTGATGGGCGTAGGTGTGGTGACCACGTTGATAATTCGGGAGCCTGTGAGCGAGCAGATACGTATTGATCGTCCCGCCTCTGACTATGCCCGTTTGGTATTGGTATTTGTATTGTCGGTCGCCGCTTTTATCATCGCTTTTGTCAACGTTGGTGCGTTACTGCCAGAGACAGACAGTGTGATGTTTGCTTTTTTACTTGAAGTTGTCCATCTATTAACCAGCTTACTGGTGGCATCGGTTGTGGGTTACCTGTCTGTCAAAGTAGGCGTGGTCAAACAAGAAATGGCTTATACCACTTGGGTTGAACCAGTCGTTGATTTTTTCCGTCGTTATGGCAAAAAAGCATTATTGCTACTGGCCTTGATTGGGTTATACCGGATTTCTGATATCGTCGCAGGGGTCATCTCGAACGTCTTTTATCAAGACATGGGGTTCAGTAAAACGGATATTGCCAATGCAGTGAAACTGGTTGGTGTCATTATGGTCATTGCGGGTGGCTTTTTGGGTGGTATTTTGGCTCAAAAACTGCGTATGATGCAGGCGATGATGGTCGGTGCCATCTTGGCTTGTGTGACGAATTTATTATTTGTCCTGCTCACTTATCATCCTGGTAGCTTGCCGCATATGTACGTGGCAGTGATTTTTGATAATCTAGCGGCAGGCCTTGCCAGCGCTGTATTCATTGCGTTCTTGTCTGCCTTGACCTCGATTCGTTTTACCGCGGTACAGTATGCTATTTTCTCCTCATTAATGACGTTGCTACCTAAGGTGATGGGTGGCTACTCTGGGGCTATCGTTGACAATATGGGCTATCCGTTTTTCTTTATTTTCACCTTTGCGATTGGTATGCCAATTTTGATCTTAATCTACTTGGTCGATAAACACATTGTGATTGGTGATAATGACAAATTAACAAAGGCAAATCCAAACCTGACCGATACCAATGAGCCACCGCGCGCGTCAGAGTAGCATTGGCAGTACTTTTATCTTTATTTACGATATCTTTAAGAGTGACTTATGACCGCATTGACCATTCGTCAAATAAAGCAGCAAATTGGTCAACTGACGAATGGTGAGACAAATCGTCAGATACCATCGTTTTGGCCAACAGATTGGCTGCTATATGTTATTGATAAACCTTCACTATTTTTGATTACTGGCGAAGATTATCAGCTGACAGAAAGTGAGCAAAGGCGGTTTTATACTGGTATGGTTAAGATGCAAGAAGGGACGCCGCTCGCTTATTTGACGGGTCAGCAGGAGTTTTGGTCGCTGAATTTTGTGGTCAATGAGCACACCTTGATTCCCAGACCAGATACCGAGGTATTGGTCGAGCAAGTATTGAATTGGATCAATGCTCAGCCAGTATCTAATCGTCATAAGCGCTTACTTGATTTGGGTACAGGCTCAGGTTGTATTGCTGTCAGTCTCGCTCATGAATTAAAAAAAGACAATTGGCAAGTGGTCGCCGTTGATTTGTCGCTTGAGGCGCTCGATATTGCTCGGCATAATGCGGATTTTAATGGTGTCACTAATATTGAATTTATCCAAAGCAGTTGGTATCAAGCGCTATCTACTGATGACGAATGTCGGTTTGATGTGATTGTCTCAAATCCGCCTTATATTGATGAGGCAGACGAGCATTTGGCGGGACTAACCGCTGAACCGATCAGTGCGCTCAGTGCACCCAATCATGGTTTGGCTGATATCGAGCATATTGTCCAGCAGGCACCGTCTTATTTGTGCAAAAAAGGACTGCTGGCTATCGAGCATGGCCATGACCAAGGGGTTGCGGTTCGACAGCTGTTTTTAGACAGCGGCTTTGAGTCAGTACACACGGTACAAGATTACGGTGGTAATGATCGTGTCACAGTAGGACAATATCCATAAATAGGCTTTATGGATAGACATTTTTAATTATAGGTTGCAAAAAATATGGCAGACGATTTGGCACAGCTATCTGATGATGAGCTGCTCCGTTATGCACGGCAAATACTACTCGACGGTTGGGATATGGATGCTCAGCTGCGATTAAAGTCAGCACGCGTGGTGATAATAGGCGCAGGCGGCCTTGGTTGTCCAGCGTCTGAGACACTGGTGCGTGCAGGGGTTTGTTATGTGCATCTGATCGATGATGATGCGATCGAAGCGAGTAACCTGCAACGGCAAACGCTGTTTTTGCCAGAAGATATCGGTCAGTCCAAAGCGCTGACAGCAGCGGCTATGCTGGCACGCATCAACCCTTTGATAGAAGCTTACGGCACCGTGGCGCGGTTAGATGAAGATAATGCTTATGAGTTGCTCAATCTAGCCTCTGGTAAGCCAGACTTATTACTAGACTGTACGGATAATTTTGCGACTCGTGACGTCATCAATCGCATTAGCGTCCATTATCGGATTCCATTATTATCTGCCTCGGCAATTGCGATGCAAGGGCAGCTGGCGCTGTTTGAGCCACATCTGGACACAGGTTGCTATCATTGCGTGTTTGGCGCGCTTATGCATGATGAGGTTGCTGATGAGCGTACCTGTGCCAATTCAGGTGTGCTTGCGAGCACCACTGCGGTTATGGGTAACCTGCAAGCCAATACCGCCTTGCAATATTTGGGATTAACCAAAAATCCACTGACAAATAAACTGCTTATATGGGATGGTAGGCAGATGCAGCAGCGGCTGATGGGTTATAGAAAAGATCCAGAATGCCCAGTCTGTAGCAGCCCTGATTGAATACTATGTCTTTGATATATTTTTAGTCTATTTTCGAAATTATCTATTTTCAAATCCTTTCTATTACCATAGTTGTTTTTTATGAAAATTCATCGTCCGCATTTGTTAAAGCATACCTTTAATGTCGTCAACCGTGTTCGCCAAACCGCGAGTGTCGCAGGCTTATCTGCGCTAAGAGTGGCAAAAGGGGAAAAACCTGATGCAATGCTACTCAAAGAAACCTTTGAGCAGTTAGGCACGACTTATATCAAAATCGGTCAGTTTATCGCCAGTACACCCTCGCTGTTTCCACGTGATTATGTTACTGCTTTCCAGAGCTGCTTGGATCAAACCACGCCATTATCTTATGCTTATATCGAGCAGGTGCTAAAAGAAGAGCTGGCGACTGATGGTATGAGTCTTGATGATAAGTTTGCGCATATTGACTCAGAGCCGCTAGCATCAGCCTCTATCGCTCAGGTTCATGCTGCCCGTTTGCATAATGGTGATGAAGTGGTGCTAAAGGTACAAAAGCCTGGCGTCGAAACCATCATGCAGACCGATTTGGGCGTATTGCATGGCGTGACCAAGCTGCTTGAAATAGTGATGCCATCGATGAAGTTCGCAAGTATCGCGCCAATTATCGATGAGATTCGCCTGCGTATGCTTGCCGAGACGGATTTTATCGCTGAAGCACAAAACATCCGCGATTTTCAGCAGTTCTTAGCCGTCTCAGGTAATACTCGGGTAGTGGCACCAACAGTGTATGACGATCTGACCACCAAGCGTGTATTGACGATGAGCCGCCTATATGGGGTTTCTATGGTTGATGAGTCACTCATGCGTCAGTATTGCAGCGATCCTGCGCAAATCATGGCAGATACATTAAACACCTGGTTTGCCAGTCTTATGCTGTGCAATAGTTTTCATGCTGACCTGCATGCGGGTAACTTGATGCTATTAACCGATGGACGTATTGGTTTCTTAGACTTTGGTATTGTCGGTAAACTCAAAGCCGAGAGCTGGCGTGCGTGCATGGGTATGATGCAAGCGATGCAAGACAGTGACTATCAAGCGATGGCACGTCATATGATTGACATGGAAATGACGCATGGTGGCAATAAAGTTGATGTGGTTGCATTAGGTAACGATCTAGAGCGCATGATGATAACGATCATGGCAGAAGATAAGACCTTTACCAGCGGTGTGCCTTTTAACAGTAAAGAGCAGGCCGACGAGCTCAATAAAATGATGCTTGAGATTGTCGAAGTTGGCAAACGTCATGGTATCCATTTTCCACGCGACTTTGCTTTATTGACCAAGCAGATGTTATATTTTGATCGGTTTATGCGTACGCTAGCCCCTGACATGGATATGTTTAGCGATCAGCGTGTACAAATGCTAGGACAGGATACGATAGGGACAACCACGTTAGATGTATTGTAGGGTTTGTTTTTATTTTATGATGTCCCAATAGTACCAATAACTGTTTGAATCCTACTTATTTTACTATTGCTTTTAATTATCTAACACAAAGAATTGTGTGCTAATTGCCACAAAAATGGCGCTGTCATGATGACTGCTATTAAAAGCCGTGTCGCTCCTACCATCACCAATGAAGCGGCCATTGCCTGTATCGGTATGTACTGTTTGGCAGTTGTCATGGGCTATGGACGCTTTCTCTTTACCGCCACTCTACCTGATATTATGGTGCAATTGTCACTATCAACGACGATTGCTGGCTGGCTAGCATCAATCAACTATATCGGTTATTTTATCGGCGCCCTCATTGCTATGTTTGTGCCTCAGCGTGCGACATGGCAGGCGATGACGCTTTGGGCAATAATCAGTGTTGTCACAACAATGCTACTCGTTATACCAAATATGTCGCTCACGTTATGGTATATCATTCGCCTAATCGCAGGCATTGCAAGCGGGGTAGCGATGATATTGAGCTCATCGTTTGTGATTCAAAACCTGAGCCCCGAACGTCGTTCTGTACTCTCGGCCGTACATTATGCAGGCATTGGCGTTGGTATTAGTGCTTCTGCCATTGTGACGTGGTGGCTTCTAACATTGGGCTATCATTTTGATGTGATTTGGCTGGTTGCAGGCTGCACCAGTTTACCGCTGATATGGCTCCTCTACGCGATAAAACCCAAACCAGTAGATAGTTCAGTATCACAGCGGACCGACTATGATCAGCACGTGTCCGTTTATCAGAGCTATTTAAACTTCAAACGCTCTTTATATGAAGCGCTTGCTGGACACCATAAAGCGCTTGCTTTACTTTTTATGAGTTATATATTGGCAGGATTTGGCTATATCAGCTCAGCAACTTTCCTGCCTGTTATGGCAGCGCAGCGCTTAACGACACAGACCTATGCTGGGTTGATGATTTGGTTGGTGGTTGGTATTTTTGCGATGCTATCAAACCCGTTATGGGGCGCGCTTGCCAAACGTATCGGTGAGGTAAAAACCCTAATTGGTCTCACGATATTACAAGCGTTTGGCATGTGTTTGCCTATATGGTTTGATGGTGCGCTTGGATTATACGCCAATGCAGCGATATTGGGATTGACCTTTGTCGGTATGGTGGCGATGACCCTCACGTTGTTTAAAAACATCAATCCTGCTTATTCTAATTTACTGATTGCATTGGCGACGCTCGCCTATGCGCTAGGGCAGTTCTTGGGACCTTTGGTGACGGTAGCATTGGCAGGAGAGGATGGCAATTTCAATGCAGGGTTACTGGTCGCTGCTATTGGATTGATGATTGGACTGATTTTGATAATAATGTTTCGTAGACAGTCACCAACGCTCGCTTAGCATTTTTAACGCCATGAACGCTCTATACGATGCTACGGCTGAATACCTCTCGCAGCTCAAAACTGGTATGTACTTGAGCAACGCCTTCAATACGATTGAGGCGATGCAATAAAAACTCCTCATAATGTGCCATATCGCGTACTCTCACCTTAATAAGATAGTCTTCTGTACGTCCTGTGACAATACTACAGCTCACGACTTCCTCAAAACTCTGAACGCTACGCTCAAAGTGTTCGAAACGCTCAGCCGTATGACGATCCATACTGACGGCGATAAACACGGCAAGCGGATAGCCCAGTTTTTGCGCATCGGTTTTGGTATGGTAGCCTGTAATGATATTAGCGTCTTCTAAGCGTTTAATACGGCGGGCACAAGGGGTGGCAGAGAGATTGACACGCTCAGCAAGCTCCGTGATACTCATACGTGCCTGCGTCTGTAACAAGCGCAATAATTGCTTATCGATGTCATCTATATCTATTGTGCCCATACTTCTAAAATGACTTTCTGGCATTTTTAGCGCCTCGATAGTGAATTTAGTTGATTGTAACTACTAAATTGGGTTTTTTCACTAAAATCATAGAAAATAAAGTAAAAAATAGCAGGTTTCTATTCGCTAAACTTTGCTATTATTATGGTGTAACTACTCGTTATCTCGTATGATAAATACAATTCTAAACAACAGCTAATCCTCTAGCTAAACATACAAATAACCATATCATCTAAGGATTGATTATGTCTGACCAAACCACGCCTACGGCAGTCGCAAAGACTGCAAAGATTACACCGAAAAATGCCGTTTTTGACTTCCGTAAATACCGTCCATTTGCCTTTGCGCCATCGCTGCCAGATCGTACGTGGCCGAGCAAAACAATTGAGAAGTCGCCGATATGGGCAAGTGTGGATCTGCGTGATGGTAACCAAGCACTGATTGATCCAATGACCATTGAACAAAAAATGCGCTTTTTTAAGACCTTAGTAGAGGTGGGTTTTAAAGAGATTGAGATTGGTTTTCCATCAGCGGCGCAGGTTGAATTTGACTTTACCCGTAAACTTATCGAAGAAAACCATGTGCCTGATGATGTGACGCTACAAGTATTGGTACAGGCGCGCGAGCATTTGATCGCCCGTACTTTTGAATCGCTAAAAGGCGTCAAACGCGCCGTCGTCCATGTCTACAACTCAACCAGCCGTGTGCAACGCGAAAAAGTCTACGCCAAAAACAAAGACGAAATTAAAGAAATTGCTATCACTGGCGCCAAATTATTGAAAGAGTATGCGGCCAAATACCCTGAGACTGAGTGGGTGTTTCAGTACTCGCCAGAGAGCTTTAGTCAAACAGAGACTGAGTACGCAGTAGAGGTTTGTGATGCGGTTTGTGATGTGTGGCAGCCACAACAAGGCCAAGAGGTGATTTTTAACTTGCCAGCGACTGTTGAAGCCTCTATGCCGAATGTCTTTGCGGATCAAGTAGAGTATTTCTGCCGCAATCTTCCTCAGCGTGAGCATGTCATTATTAGTCTTCATACTCATAATGACCGTGGCTGTGCTGTAGCCGCGGCCGAATTGGGTGTTTTGGCAGGTGCAGATCGTATCGAGGGCACGTTGCTTGGTAATGGCGAGCGTACAGGTAACATGGACATTATGGTCATGGCCATGAACTTGTTTAGCCAAGGTATCGATCCCGAGCTTGATTTTAGCAACATGAGTGAAATCGTACAGGTTGTGAGCGAGTGCAATAACTTACCGCTACACCCGCGCCATCCTTATGTGGGTGAATTGGTCTTTACCGCCTTTAGCGGCTCACATCAAGATGCCATTAAGAAGTCACTCGACTACAATGAAAATCATCAGAGCGAAACGGACAACGTGTGGGATGTGGCATATTTGCCAATTGATCCTGCGCACATTGGTCGTAGCTATCAAGATGTAGTACGTATCAATAGTCAGTCGGGCAAAGGTGGTGTTGCGTATATCTTGCAGCGTAATTATGGCTTTAACCTACCACGTTGGATGCAGATTGACTTTAGCCGTGTGGTACAAAAGCAAGCGGAAGCGGTTGCCCGTGAATTACAAAATGATGAAATTTTACAAACCTTTGAGGATACCTACTTGCAGCAAGGTAAGTTTGAGTTACTAGATTATAGTGTCAGTAACAAAGGCGGTGAGGTGTATTTCAGCGGCCAAGTCCAGATGAATAACGACACCATTGATATCGATGGTACGGGTAATGGTCCATTATCATCGTTTATCGACGGTCTTGCACAGCATACGGGTAAATCATTGCATATTATTAACTATGCAGAGCATGCCATTAACCCGCATCATAATAGTGGTAACGGTATCGATGATGATACCAATAGTGATAATAAAACGAATGCAAATGCCGCCGCTTATATTCAGCTGAATGTAGATGGCGAAGTGTACTCTGGCATCGGTACATGTAGTAGCACGGTCTCAGCCATGCTAAAAGGGGCGTTATCAGCCTTTGCTCAAGCATTGAGTGTAGCAGCTGCTTAGTATTAGATAACTATATCGTAATACTTTACTGGTCTTGATTTCATAAATATATAACACCGTAGCTCTTTGTACTCAACAAGCAAAGCTACGGTGTCATTTTTTTATGAGTAGAAAGCGACTAGATTATCGGGCATTATCTTACTTCAACGTCACTACTGACTAAGGTTTTGCTTATCGTTTGGATTAAGGTATTTTGCCCAATAGCATAATGTTACTTGTGTTTTTGGTGTCTACGACTTACGCTAATGTATATAAAATATTATAAATAAAAGGTTAATCATGGAACCTATATCATTTGCTTCATTTACATTGGCATCTATTCTGGCTTCATTGCCAGTGAATGGTGAGACAGTTACTGAGCCGACAATCACTACGCATATTAGTCCAGCCATTACAGGACAGTGGGAGATAGATTTAAACAGTTCTATCACCATGACCAAAGACGCGAAAGCTCAGCAAGCGGCATCATCGAATAGTCTGCAAAAAAACAGTTCAGAGCCTAAGGTGGTAGCTGATATGGACGGTGGCATAATCACTCAAAGTGAAGCGCGCATCGTGAACGCTGACCCAACAAGCCGCAAAAACTTAATGGCATCCGTAAATAAGTCAAACCAATGCCGTGAGCTATATAATTTTGGCGCGGACAATGAGATGTGGGCGGTCAGTGGCAAAGAGTGGACATACGGTCGCTATCTAGTCACACACCGCGAAGAAGGCCTGCCCGTCATCGCTATCAAGACGATTTATGATAATAACGAAGTAGACTGCTCAGGCAACCAAGTGGATCAAAGTGACGAAGCGTTGATTGCGTTTTTATACCATGATGGCAATCAGATGCAGTGGTGTGCTGATCCTGACGGTACAGAGTGCTTTATGACTTTTAATAGAGTATTGCCATAATAAGTGGCTTGTATCATATTGCACGAGTTATTCGACATCTACTAAGCATAAAAAAGCCGCTATATCGATAGCGGCTTTTTTTGTGGAAATTGATTTTTATGGGAAATGACTACTGTCCCAGTCAGTACGAGTAAGCAAACTACAGCTTAGCGCTGTTTTGATCTATGCCTCTTTCTCGGCTTTGTCTGTGTTTAGAAGCTCTCTTTCGAGATAATGAATGTTTTGCGCTTCCTTGGCAAAATTATCATCTGACAAAATCACATCACGGTGTAGCGGTATATTGGTTTTGATGCCTTCAATGATCAATTCATCTAATGCATGTAAGGTTTTAGCAACCGCTTGCTGACGAGTTTGACCATGGCAGATAAGCTTACCAATGAGTGAATCATAGTAAGTCGGTATCTCATAGCCAGGGTATAGATGTGAATCGAATCGAACACCTGCGCCACTTGGCGCAAACAGTTGATTGACAGTACCAGGGCAAGGAACAAAAGTTGCTGGATCTTCAGCATTAATACGGCACTCAATCGCGTGGCCTTGGATTTCAATCTCACTTTGACGATAAGATAAACCATAGCCGGCTGCAATTTTTAGCTGTTCAACGACGACATCGATACCAGTAATCATCTCGGTTACTGGATGTTCAACCTGTACGCGCGTATTCATCTCAATAAAGAAAAATTCATTATTCTCAAACAAAAACTCAAACGTACCAGCGCCGCGGTATTTCACAAGCTCACAGGCTCTCACACAGGCCTTCAGGATAGGTTCGCGGACATCATCTGGGATATCTGGCGCAGGCGCTTCTTCTAGTACCTTTTGATGACGACGCTGCAATGAGCAATCACGGTCATACAGATGGATAGCATTACCATTGCCATCACCCAGTACCTGTACTTCTACGTGGCGCGGGTTTTGAAGATAGCGCTCCATATAGACAGTATCATCACCGAACCAAAGCTCAGCTTCTTGCTTAGCAGCCTGCACTTGACCGACCAGCTCATCAAAACGTTCAACCACACGCATACCGCGTCCACCGCCGCCAGAAGCCGCTTTGATCAATAGCGGAAAACCGATATTGCGCGCTTGTTCTTCAGCATTATGTAGCGTAACGGCACCCACAGAGCCAGGCACGGTTGGTACGCCCGCTTTTTTCATGGCGTTGATCGCAGAGACTTTATTACCCATCAAGCGAATGTGATCTGCATTAGGGCCAACGAAGGTCAATCCTGCTTCTTCTACGCGCTCAGCAAACTCAGCATTTTCAGACAAAAAACCATAACCCGGATGAATAGCATCCGCGCCAGTGATTTCAGCGGCAGTTAAGATAGTATTAATATCAAGATAACTTTGATTGGCATTAGGCTTACCAATACAAATTGCCTCATCAACAAAGCGCAGGTGCATCAAGTTGGCATCAGCAGTAGAGTAGACGCCTACCGTTTCGATACCTAGCGCTTTACAAGCTCGAACGATGCGCAGGGCAATCTCACCTCTATTGGCAATGAGCAATTTTTTTATCATGGGTTCATCCTTGTCGAAGCATCAGTTATTGACCAAGTTTTGATATCTAGCATCCTGTTATTTGACTTTGATGCGATACCTATATCAAAAACCAGCCATAATGAAATAAAGTATGGCAAATATCGTTACGCTTTATAACGTATGACAGGTTGGCCGAACTGTACGACTTCAGAATTATCTACCAAGATTTCGTCAACAATACCGCTTTGAGTCGCTTCAAGAGGGTTCATAATTTTCATCGCTTCGATAATACCTAGAGTATCACCCGCTTGAACTTTTTGACCAACTTTTACAAATGGTGGGTCGTTAGGACTTGGCGCTGAATAGAAAACACCAACCATTGGCGAGTTTTCGACGCTACCCGCTTTTTCCGCAGGTTTTCCTTCAGCAGCAATAGGCGCTGCGCTAGCAGTTGGTGCGGCCATCATGGCTGGTGCAGGCGCATCATAGTGACGAGTCAAGCTAATATGCTCATCGTCTGAACTGATTTCTAAATTAACCAGTTCACTTTCTTCCATAAGGGCAATGAGGGTGCGTATTTTTTCAATATCCATAGTTTTTATCTGACCTTGTACTAAATTCGAAAATAGTGTAACTAAATATTGTCTAATTAGTTGCTAATGATACCTAGATTCAGAGTAATGAGCAATCAATGTACAGTTGTTAACTGAGATTTTTTACATATTTTGACGTAAGCCATCTTTTTAGCAAGAAATCATCTACGATTTATCATAGTCTATGTGACCATATATCGCTAGCAATGGTTATGAGGTGTGACGTTTTAATCAATCAGTTTCAACCCCACAGCGCGGTTAAACGTCTTTGCTGATAGCGCAAACGAAGGGTCAATAGAATAGAAGATAAGAATAGGCCAGTGATTAATGCCATCCAAAAGCCTTGAGCGCCAACATCAGTGAAACGCACTAAATAGATACCTAGTGGTAGCGCCACTAACCAATAGCAAAAAAGCGTGACCCACATCGGTATGGTGGTGTCTTGCATGCCGCGTAATATACCCGCGATATTGACCTGCCAGCCATCAAATAACTGATAGGCAAGGGCAAAAATGAGCAAGTGCATCGACTCCGTTCTGACCGCTGGATTATCGGTAAATGCTGCTGCCAACTCTGGTCTAAATAGCCATATACCAAGCATACAAGTGAGCGCAATCAATACGGTCCAGACAAGTCCAGTTGCTTGTACTTGACGTAAGGCTAAGAGGTTTTTTTGACCATAACGATTTGAGACCATAATCGTGAGTGCCATCGCAACAGATATCGGTATCATAAACAGCTGTGACGTCACTGATAACGCTACTTGGTGTGAGGCTGTTGCAAGCTCTCCGAGCGGACTGATAACAAGAGCGCCCAAACTAAATAAACTTGCCTCAAAAAAGATAGAGACACCAATAGGAATCCCCAATTTTAGAAGTTTTTTGATCTGTGTGCGATTTGGACTCGCAAATCCATAAAAAAAGCGAGTGCTGGCAAATTCCCGCCGCTTGCTGACGCTGGTATAAGCCGCCAGTAACAACACATTTATCCACAATACCAGTGCTGTTGCCACACCGCAGCCTGCGCCGCCCATCTCGGGCATGCCAAATAAACCATGGATAAAAATATAGTTCAGAGGAATATCTGCGAGTAGACCGACAATGCTAATAACCGTCACTGGCTCAGGTCGACCAAGCGCTTCGCAATAACTGCGTAACACAGCATAGACAGCTAATGCAGGGAAACCAAAAGACACACCATGCAAATATTGTGTTGCTATAGGCTGAATATTCTCAGGCACACCCATGATGCCAAGGACATTGGGTGCCAAATTGACAACAATAAAACCAATAAGGCCAAGAGCGCCTGCTGTCCACAAAGACTGCTGAGTAATATGAGGAACATGGTGATGCTGATCTTGACCGACAGCCTCACCAATGAGAGGGGTAGTGGCAATCAACACACCTGTTGCTAACAAAAACAGCGGTAGCCAAATGCCAGATCCAACTGCCACAGCTGCCAAGTCAAGCGCAGATACTTGGCCTGCCATAATGGCATCGACAACCCCAAGCGCTGCTTGGCAAAACTGAGTAATCAAGATAGGTAGGGCGAGTACCCCTAAGCGTAAACTGTAGCTTTTAAAGTCTCTGAAAGATAATGGGAAAACCATGGTAAGCAACTTTTTATTCTTTGCGGTAATTGTTATGAAAGTAGTAACGATGAATAAGCAAATACCGTCGTCAATTCAATATTGACACAGTATGAGAAGAGTGGTGCCGACGATGATACTCCGATAAATAATATGAGCAAGCTTATACAGACGGAGTCAGAAAATAAAAGTGAAGGCACTAAAATAAAAATAACCCGTCAATCCAAGCAGTAGATTGACAGGTCATATACACATAAGATGGTAAAGAAGCCAGACTATGATGTCAACGATTTAGAAGCGCTATATAAATATTCATCTTAGGTTTGTTTTACCTTGGTATTGATAATCAGTAGATAGAGGGTCGAGCTAATCGGTGTGTTCTGGCAGGAGTTCGAGTGTCTCGGCCATGTTCATAATCGCGTGCCAGTGTTTGGGCTCTAATGGAATGACCGTTAATTGCTCGCAGCCCTTTCTCAGCAGTAATGAGTCCTCGAGCGCAGGCAAAAATTTCAGCGCTGATAACGGCAACACCTCTGTAAAAGCTTGCTCAAAAGTGAGATCCACCATATACCAGCGTGGTTCTTCTTCAGTTGCAATAGGATCGTAATAGCGATGCTCAGGATGAAACTGAGTGGGGTCAGGGTAACCTGCTTGACTGACCGTCATAATACCAGCCACACCAGAGGGTCTTGCGCTAGAATGATAAAAGAATACCTGATCACCAACCTTCATGTCGTCGCACATAAAGTTGCGAGCGCGGTAGTTACGGACACCATCCCAGCTATCTGTACCGAGCCGTTGTAAATCGTGAATACCAAAAAACTTTGGGTTTGATTTCATTAGCCAATAAGCCATATGTCTTATCCTTTGCTTCATGTTTAAATTTAATATTATCAGGGTGGTTTTTTATTAAGCAGATTTCAAGCGCGCCGCAAATGTAACGGTTATATAGTGAATTCAGTATAAAAACGATACAGTGGGACTGGGATAAATTTTTCGCAGCATCGAGCAGCATAGGCACAGCACGCAAGGAAAATATTGACTATATTCTGAATACAGCGCTGCGCTTTGGATGCTGTACTGTTAATAGTCTTTTTATATACTGCCTGCAAGTTACCATGGTGAATAAGGGATTTGTGCGTGGCTTTGTTAATAGTTTTATGTCAGTTAGGCTTTTCTTTATATCATCTAGCCGTTATCCTAGCGATACTTTCGATACTGATCATTATTGCCCATTACACAATAAGTTTATTTATGTCCAAAATGAATGCTGATAGCTCGCCAAATAACCTTGATACGTTACAACTCACAGAAAAGATGACAGAGACTAGCGTTGTAGAGGTGACGAGCATTCCACTGTCGCTCTATATCCATATTCCGTGGTGTGTGAAAAAATGTCCTTACTGCGACTTCAACTCGCATGAGCTGCCTATAAACAGTCAGTTGTCTATGTATGATGATTATGTCGATGCGCTCCTTTTGGATGCGAATATGCAACAGACATTGGCGCAAGGGCGTAAAATCAGCTCAATATTTATTGGCGGTGGCACACCATCACTATTGCCAATTGCTCAGTATCAGCGACTGTTCTCTGGTTTGCGGTCATGTTTTGAATTTGCAGAGGACATTGAAATTACGATGGAGGCCAATCCAGGGACACTCGAGCATGCACCATTTGCTCAGTATCTAGAGGTTGGTATCAATCGATTGTCTATCGGTGTGCAGAGCTTTGACGCTGATAAGCTCAAAGTGCTTGGACGTATCCATGATCCTGTACAAGCGTTATCAGCGATACGCGCTGCTAAGGCTGCTGGGTTTGCGCGAGTCAATGTCGATCTCATGCATGGTCTGCCGCAGCAAACCATGAACGAAGCATTAAATGATATTCAAATGGCGCACGATGCTGGCGCAACGCATATCTCTTGGTATCAATTAACGATTGAGCCTAACACGGTGTTTTATCGTAGCCAGCCTATTTTACCCGATGAAGACAACTTGGCAGATATCGAACAAGCGGGGCAAGCGCTGTTGCAGCAACTGGGGTACAGCAATTATGAGGTGTCTGCGTGGGCGGGCGAGTCAGATAAGCCTTGCCGTCACAATATCAACTATTGGCAGTTTGGCGACTATCTAGCAATAGGTGCTGGTGCACATGGTAAAGTGACGATTGGTTGTCACGCAGACAGGGGTAGCGCGCCGTCAAAGGAAAGTGATAAATCAGAAAACGATTTATTAGCAGAATCTGGCATCTATCGTTTTAGCAAATCACGTTTGCCAAAAGATTATGTAGGAGATATAGAGACGGAAACATCCAAGAGCACTCAAAACGTACCAAAAATGGTTGGTTGGCAAGCAATCGATAGTGAAGAGTTGGTGAGTGAGTTTATGTTGAACGCATTACGCTTGCATAGCGGTGTTGCTTGGGCGTTGTTTGAGCAGAGAACAGGGCTTAAGCTTGAAAGCGTTACCACACAAGTAGACAAGTTAATTAAGCAAGGGCTACTGATAGATAGTAAGACTCAGTTACAACCAACATTGTTAGGTCAGCGTTATCTCAATCAGATATTGCGTGCTTTTTTATAGCATCTGATAAAGTGTATGTGCAGTAACTACTTAGAATAAAGAATTCGTGACCAAAAAAAAGGACTTACAAAATAGTAAGTCCCTCAAAAAATCTAAAAAAAGCAGACCTTAGATTTTGTTTTGTACGTCTTGTGCGCCGTCAGTTACAGCATTTCCAGCGCTTGATACGTCTTGGCCAAGGCCTTTAAACGTGTTGCAACCAGTTAGAACAAACATAGCAGCTAAAGATGCGATGATTACTTTTTTCATAATAGTATCCTCAAAGATAAATGAATGGTTATAAATAACAACAGTGACGCTAAGTATCTTGCTCAAGCTTCACTGAAGGGGTATTGGATGAGACAGTCATACATAAATGCTATCTCGCTATCCATTACAGACATCATAGTGAAAGTTAAAAACCCTGCACAGTATCAAAATGTAATTATTGGCAGTAAACTGTAACTTTTAATTACCTACCGCTCATAAATTTAAATAACAGAGCATCGACTAGTTGTGGAGTAAACAAATATGACCATTCATATCGTGTTGGTCGCCCCAAAAATGCCGAGCAATACTGGCAATATCATTCGACTGTGTGCCAACAGCGGCGCGCAGCTGCATTTAGTCAGACCGTTAGGGTTTGAGCTTGATGACAAAAAACTACGCCGCGCAGGCCTTGATTATCATGAATACGCGCATTTGCAGGTGCACGAAGATTGGGCTGCAGCGAGGCAAGCCTTGCAATCAGCGGACTGCCATATTGTCACCGCATTGACCACCAAACTGAGCAAACCATTCTATGATTATGATTTTGGCGGGCAAGCAGACAGTGAAAAACCTGACAATAAAACCATGCCCAATATCGCGTTAGTATTTGGTTCAGAGACAGCAGGTCTGGCAGATGATATACGAGAAGATATCGGTGCTGATAATTGGTTGAGATTACCAATGTTGGCTGATTCGCGCAGTCTCAATTTATCCAATAGTGTCGCCATATGCTTGTATGAAATATGGCGACAGCAAGGATTTTTGGGTGATGAAGGACGAAGTGTCGGTTATGAAACGCTGACAGCCTACGATCCGAAATAGCGATCCAAAGTAGCGATGTACCAAATGAGTCGAGGATATGACTGACTCATCAGTGCTCACTTGGTAAGCAGCCACAGTTAAAAAAGACACTTTTATAGGCAATTGGGCGGCTTGGGTAGCCCAGCTAAGCGATTGACATGGCGCGCAACCAATCCTGTATTAAATAGCTGTTGTAGTTTTTGATTGCTAATATCGTGCTCAGGCAAAGTTTTCTGTAGCCATTTAATCAATGGGCGTGTCGCTGGCGCATGATTAAATTTGACAAAAAACGCGCGCACTTGCTGCAAGATTTGTAAGTGCTCACTCGTTAGGCTGACATCTAGCGTGTCTGCTAGTTGTTGTGCGATATCAGGTGTCCAAATCGTATGGTCACACAAATGCCCATCTTGATCTAATGCAATATCGGTCGATGCTGTGGCAGTATGAGTTGTCGTAGAGGTATGAGTCGTCATAAGGCAATCGTCACCACTTTATCAAACTGACTATCCTGAGATAGGCTAATCCATTCTTCATCCGTTAAAATACCAGTCAATTTGCTCTCTAAATTTAGCTTGCCAGCAGTGTTAACTGTCAGCTGCGATATATCATCCGCTAATGCATAAATACCTGCAATACCATCTATTTCACTATCATTCAAATAAGCATTGAGCCAGTCAATAAAAGCGGCTGTGGTACCAAGTAAGATAATACTGTCGCCAGTGCGCCAAGTGCGAGACATCTCTTCAGCACTGCGCCTGAGGGTATCCATCGTGCTGTGTAATTGATATAAAGTTGCCATAACAGTGTCCAAGTGTGTACTTTATTATTTTATAAGTTTGATTATATTGCCAATTAAAAAGTTAAAATCTGCTCAAAATCTTGCGAGCGGATCATTTCTGGCACCAGCATGAGCTGTGAAGTCAGATCTACTGGCATCATTCCAATCACCCAACCACTAAAGACATCATCAGGTAGCCAAGCCGCTGGCATGTCGTAAAGATCAAGCGACTGAATCATACCGTGCAAACGTGATTCAGGCTGCATCAATAAGCCAAAAACAGGTGCATCCAAGTACAGCTGCACTTCATGACCGAATGTCGCTAATGTCAGTGCCAGAGCGCAGCCTTCATAGCTTGCTGCTTCGGTGGGTGTATGCAGCTGGATTAATAATCTCATCATGTATTCCTAAATATATTTATCGCAGGCTAATGTCGTAATGGATACGCTATCAAAACTGTATTAAGCGGCAGCCATTCTGCATCATCAGAGCGAGCTCACTGAGTCCCACCAACGTAAATCCTGTCGCCAGATTGTCACCATCAAGCTGATGGCGGGTACTGTTATCGGTATCACTCACACCGCGGCTAAGAGCTGTGCTAACACAAACAGGCAGTGGCAACTGATATTGTTCAGCCAACATTTGCCATTCTTTGGTCAAATTCATTTGATCAGCGGACTGCCAGCGTAGCCGATTCGCCAGATGCGCCGAATCCCCATAAAAAAAGACATTGAGCAATGGCCGTTTGGTGATAGGATTGTCGATGTCTTCTTTATTGACGATATCGTCTGCATGACTATCGATATTATGATCAGCTGATGCGCTCTTAAGATACGCGCGCGCATAACGTAATGCTAAATGCGCTAATGGGTGACTAGGATCAGCGGTAATAAGTAGTAGCGGGGTAGTAGTCATAGGGACAGTATCACATATTATAAATAAGCGTTTAGAGAGTGTTATAAGGGTGAGACAATATTATTGAAAGGCTATAAATGTTTTGTGTAAAGTAATCTAATCGATTTATAGTCGAACTTTAATATTTCTTAATACCATTGAGTCAAAACGCTATTTTTATTGAGTATAAAGGTGCGCTGCAATGAAGCTGTCTCAAAGCATTTCGATTAAAGATGTTTATGCTACCATAAAGCGGCTCAAAGCAAATAGAGTCACTGTTACTAAACAGGGCTTTATGTTTTGTAATGATATATTGAGTATGTTCATCTGATGCTGTGACTGTCTCGTAAGAAAAAACAATAAACTTATGAGTTGGGTTCACGTAGTCTTACCATTCTATGTAAGGAGTTTTTGTCACTATGTTACCTGCTATGCCCTCACGTATGAACAGTGGTACAGATTATCAGCCGACAGCAGAGCAACTGCAAGTACTGCAAACAGCCAGTGAGTTTGCTTATCAAATTTGGGAGAGCCGAACGGTTTCCTGCCAAACATTTTTGCGTAGCTACCCACTGAACAGTACGCTGACTCGTCAGCAAATCGATGATCTGATACAAGATTATACGCTAGATGAAAACTATCAACTCGCCGATGAAACGAAAGTCATGAGTGGCTTACGTAATTTGCGTAAGCTGTTAATGATGCGCTGGATTTGGCAAGATGCCTTGCAGATGATTAGTCTTGAGCAATTGACTGATGAGCTATCAGAGTTTGCAGGCGGTTGTATCTCCTTTGCCAAGGACTATACCTATCAGCATTTGATTGCTAAATACGGTGAGCCAACCTTTATCAATGAACAAGGCAATGTGCAGATCGATGATATGGCCATCATGGCCATGGGTAAGCTTGGTGCTCAGGAACTGAATTTATCGAGCGATATTGACCTAATATTTGTACATCAAGCGCGCGGCGAAACCAATGGTGACAAGGCAAAGGGCACGCGTAGCATAGACAATAAACGTTTTATGACTCGTCTGGGTCAAGGGATTATTAAGCTGCTTGATCATAAAACGGCTGACGGCTTTGTCTTTCGGGTTGATATGCGCTTGCGTCCATGGGGTGATGGCAGTGATTTGGCCATCCATCTCTCAGCGTTACAGAAATATTTTGCGTTGCATGGACGCGCGTGGGAGCGTTTTGCTTGGTTAAAAGCACGAGTCGTTGGGCAGATAGATCAGCCATTTTATGATGCGATTCAGGCGCTAATCAAACCATTTGTCTTTCGCTATTATGTGGATTACAGCGCGTTTTCAGCACTCAGGGAGATGAAGTCGCTCATTCAAAATCAAGTTGCACAGCGTGAAGATCTAGACAATATTAAGCTTGGCGCGGGCGGTATCAGAGATATTGAGTTTATTGTACAAGCGTTTCAGCTGATCTACGGTGGTCGGCATCCTCAGCTACAGGTAAAGCCTTGTTTGGAGGCGATGCAAGTGTTGCGTGAGCTTGGATATCTAGAGCAGATTACCTACGATAACTTACAAGCCGCGTATCGGTTTTTGCGTCGACTTGAGCATGCGATTCAAGCCATTAACGATCAGCAAACCCAAAGACTGCCGCATGATGCTTATTGGCAGCATAATCTTGCAGTGACGCTTGGGTTTAATGATTGGCAGGCATTACTGACCCAATTAAATGCTCATCGAGACAATGTTAATGTGCCATTTGAACGTATGGTGACAGAGCGTCAAGTACCTGACAATGATGATACTGATCTAGAGCCTGAGCATTTAGAAGCGCAAATTGCGCGTTTAAATGAGGTACTAACAAAAGAAAATCGCGAGTTATTGCAGAATTTTTGGCAATCAAAGATGGTTGCCAACCTCAGCGAGGAGGCCCGAGAGCGCTTAGATGATGCGTATCCTGTCATTGTCCATGCGCTATTAGCCCATCAAGAGCAGCAAAAACTTGCCAATGCTGCCTTACCGCGATTGATTGCATTGCTTGAAGCCATTTGCCGACGTTCAATCTACTTGGTCATGATTGCAGAAAACCCCAATGCAACGATTGAGCTGATTCCGATGCTCTCGGCGAGCCCGTGGATTGCAAAAGAGTTGGCACAGTATCCTGTATTGTTAGACACCTTTTTACAGCAACACTATCGCCACCTGCCAGATAAGCCTGAGCTGCGTGACATCCTGCGCCAACAGCTATTGCGTGTCGAACCCAATGACGAAGAAGAGCTACTGAGTGTGCTGCGACTGTTCAAGAAAAACCAAGTGTTGGCTGTGGCTGCCAGCGATGTGTTGGCTGAGCGTCCAATCATGAAAGTCTCAGACTCACTGACTTATATTGCTGAAGTGGTACTAGAAGCCGCGCTAGAGCGAGCGTTTGCCGAAATCGTCAATCGTTATGGCTATCCTATCGGTCAAGATGGCGATCCAGTCACTGAGGCTGACTGTGGTTTTGCGATTATCGGTTATGGCAAGCTTGGTGGTTTAGAGCTCTCGTATTCTTCCGACTTGGATTTGGTATTCTTACATAAGATAAAAGAGCAGGGCATGACCACAGGTGAGAAGTCAGTGAGTGGCATGAAGTTTGCCGCACGTCTGGTACAAAAGCTGATGAATTATCTCAATACCCAAACGCGAGATGGTAGGGCATATGAGATTGACATGCGTCTGCGTCCGTCGGGCAACGCTGGCATGATGGTCGTGTCCTGTCATGCCTTTGAAACTTATCAAATGGACAAAGCGTGGTCATGGGAGCATCAAGCACTGGTGCGCGCTCGGGCGATTTGTGGTGACAGACGAGTGACTGCACGCTTCTGTGACATTCGCCGAGATGTGCTGGCGCTGCCGCGGACGTTAGAGCAAGTACGCTCTGAGGTCACCAGTATGCGTATCAAAATGCAGAAGCACTTAGGCACCAGCCAGTGGCAACAGCAAGCGGGCAAGTTTCAACTCAAACAAGATGCAGGCGGTATTGTAGACATTGAATTCTTAGCGCAGTTTGCGGTATTGGCTTACTCACATGAGCATCCAAGCTTGACCAAATGGAGTGATAATGTCCGTATTTTTGAAGAAGTTGCTTCACTTGGTATTTGGGAGGAGCAAGTTTGTCAGGCATTAACAGATGCTTATCTTAGAATACGTGCTGCGACTCATCAACTGGCACTATCAGAGCAATCATTATTGGTCGATGAGTCGCTTTGGCAAGAAACACGCGCACTGGTACAAGCACAGTGGCAGCATCTAATGGGCGTAAAATCTGTCAAAGAATAATTATGAGATTTGTTTTTATTAAGGCCTTGCCGATAGCCAAAGAGGCGCTTAAACTGTAAGGCCTTATGATAATTAAAAACCGTAATTAAAAACTATAGGGTCTCAAACCAAAAGATTTCATTTGCCAACACGGCCAGTGATATAATCGGTCACACATCATTATAATACAGTCAAGTGTTCGTCATAATGAAGCGGTATTTGAGCAATAAAAATGAACGCTGCAGTATTATCACACGATGTTGATCAATACTATTAAATAAAACCTACCTAAAAAAAGTTAGACGTCAGTGCTAGCATAAGGACTATAAAATGAATATGGCAACACAAGATGGTAAGCTTTGGATGAATGGCACAATAATTGAACAACCAGATGCCAACGTTCATGTGCTTACCCATAGCTTGCATTATGGCATGGCTGTGTTTGAAGGCGTACGCGCTTACCAAACAGCTGACAACCGCACCGCTATTTTTCGCCTAAAGGAACACACCGAACGTCTCCTTGGTTCGGCAAAAATCTTTCAAATGGACGTGCCGTTTGATGCGGCGACGCTAGAGCAAGCACATAAAGATGTGGTCAAGCAAAACAACTTGGCAGAAGCCTATATTCGTCCGCTTATTTGGGTAGGTGCAGAAAAGCTTGGCTTATCTTCGCGTGACAATAGCATCAATGCTATGGTTGCTGCGTGGCACTGGGGCGCCTATCTTGGTGAGGAAGGTATCAAAAATGGTATCCGTGTAAAAACCTCTTCATTCACGCATCATATGCCAAACGTCACTATGTGTAAGGCAAAAGCCTCAAGCAACTATCCTGTGTCTATCATGGCCAACCAAGAAGTCACTCGTAATGGTTATGACGAAGCTATCTTGATGGATCCGCAAGGGTATGTATGTCAAGGCGCTGGCGAGAACTTATTCTTGGTAAAAAATGGCGTGCTACATACGCCAGATTTGGCGGGCGGCGCACTTGACGGTATCACCCGTCGCACTATCATTCAGTTTGCTGAAGATTTGGGTATCAAAGTCGTTGAGCGCCGCATCACTCGTGATGAGTTCTATCTAGCTGACGAGATCTTTATGACTGGCACGGCTGCTGAAGTGACTCCTATCCGTGAATATGATGATCGTGTCATTGGTAATGGTGGCCGCGGCGAGATCACTGAAAAACTGCAAACTCTATATTTCGATGTGGTACATGGTCGTAATGAGCAGTATATGGACTGGTTAAGCTTTATTGACTAATAAAGTCGTTAGTTTAAAGACCAAAAAGGCTGAACATAATTGTTCAGTCTTTTTTTTATGCTAATATAGCCATCATATTTATTCTTAAGATTAAAGTGAGCAGTCCATGGCAATAGATTCTAGTACAGCAGATAATAAAGATATCAAACAAATTATTTGTATTAAATGGGGTACAAAGTACGGGGCTGATTACGCCAATAAACTATATGGCATGGTATCGCGTAATATCACGCCACCATTTCGTTTCGTCTGTTTTACCGATGATACCACCGATGTACGTCCAGAAATTGAATGTCAAGAATTGCCACCATTAGATGTCACTATGCCAACCAACACACTTGGCAAGTGGCCAAAATCACGTTTGTGGGGTGAGAAGTTAGGTGATTTGACAGGAACAGTATTATTTGTAGATTTGGATGTGATTATAGTAGATAGTCTCGATCCTTTCTTTGAATACGGCGAGCCGGACGATGTTATTTTATCTTATAACCCAAGTAACCCGCTAGAGCGCCTCGGCCAGACTTCTTGCTTCCGCTTTCAGGTAGGGTCGTTAGTATCTCTTCAAGAGAAGTTTAAAGCAGATCCACAAGGCATCGCGGACAAATATCGTTTTGAGCAGCGCTTTGTGACGCGTAACGCCCCAGGCGGGGTTAAGTTATTTCCGAAAAAGTGGGTTGCGCATTTTAGACGCAAATGCCGTCAACCGTTCCCACTTAACTACATCAAAGAGCCAAAGATTCCTAAAGGTGCTCGAATTGTTATTTTCCCAGGAGATCTATATCCTACACATGCGATCGAAGGTAGATATAATAAAAATGCTGCTAACAATGCCAAAGATCATTTAAAAAGATTAACTGAGCCCAAAAATCTAAAAAGACCGCTACGTCACTTGCGTCATTTTATCTTGCCAGTAGGGTGGATCGAAAAGTACTGGAAAGAATAGGTCCCATTATATATTTGAGTATTATCGCATTGCATTAGCAAAGATAAACATTAGTCAGTGAACGGATAAAATTATGAATACAGAAGATACTATTAAAGTCTTTGTTGGTTGTGACCCAAATAACTGTGATCTAGAGCAGATGATGGTATTAGATTATAGTATTCATAAACATACCAGTGTACCCGTTGAGATAGTATGGATGCAGCTGTCACGTGATCCTAATAGCTATTGGTATTCTAATCCTGAGACTGGAGAGGGTTGGAATACCACTAAATGGTCAACGCCTTTTTCAGGCTTTCGCTGGGCAATTCCAGAGTACTGTCAATACTCTGGTCGTGCCATCTACATGGACGCTGATGTCATTATTTTAGATGATTTGGCAAAGCTGTGGCACCATCCTATTGAAGGACAGTCTGTTGTAGCTGCTAAGACTAATGCGGATATGACTCGATTGTGTACATGCGTATGGGATTGCAAGGCGGCAAAAAACATTGTCCTACCAATTAAAAAACTCAGGAAAGATCCCAAAAGCCATAAAGAAATGATGGCTGTATTTAAAGATAATAATCAGCTCATTGAGCCTTATCAGGATAGTTACAACTGTATAGATGGCGAAAACTTAGCGTTAGAAGATATTAGGATTTTGCATTATTCAGATATGGGTACGCAGTTCAGTCATAAATATTCATTACCTAGAGTCAGTGAAGAAGGTATCGAGCACTGGTTTGACGGTGAAATAATGTCGCACCCGAGGCAGGATTTATCTGAGGTTTTTGATGAATATTATAACGAAGCACTTGCTGCTGGATACGATTTAGACAGTTATAGGGTGGAACCTTTTGGTCATTTTCCTAAAAAATCTCAAGAAGGTTATACCGGTAATAAGGTGACTCGTCCACACGCTTCTAAATCATTTTTTTCGAAGCTATTTAAACGCTAGTTTTTTAATGAAGCAATGATAAGCCTTTCTAAGAAAATGAAAAATTACTCCATAGGTTATCGTGTATGAAGCAGCATAAAAAAACAGTGTTACTCGTTATTAATTGTCTACAGGGCGGTGGTGCGGAACGTGTCGTATTAACATTGGGGCAAGGGTTTTATGAATTGGGCTATGAAGTACATATTCTAAGATTTAAGCCGTTAGTACAATATGACTTAAGTCCGAATCTTAACTACCATGTACTTAAGTTTAAGCCGTATAAACTTATACCAGGGGCACAAAGACGTGACCAGATTTTTGCACGTGCTGTTGATAAATACGTGTCGAAAAATATCGGTCAGCCTGACATCATACTGTCCAACTTAGATCGTGCCGATAGTATACTAAGTAATAGTAAACTGCCTAATATCACTTATATTATTCATAATACAGTATCACTACTCTATAAGTTTAATAAAAATCACGACGCTGAGCAGTTAAAGCAAAGAATGATAGATATATATGCCAAGCATCCTTGTGTGTGTGTCAGTGAAGGCGCTCAAAAAGATTTTATTAAGAGCTTTGGTCATATTACGCCAACCACTGCCATTCATAATCCAATTGATAAAGAGAGTATTCAAAAGCAGGCTAATGCTTTTGTCCCTGACTACCAAAACTATATTATCCATGTGGGTAGCTTTAAAGATGCCAAGCGTCATGATGTATTGGTAAATGCTTATGCAAAAACAGATCAATCTATGCCTTTACTGCTCTTGGGTCAAGGTAAGCATAAAGGTGAAACAGAGCGACTGGTAACAGAGTTAAGCCTAGAAGACAAAGTGATATTTTTAGGATTTCGTGATAATCCCTTCCCTTATATCAAAAATGCGCAGTTTAAGATACTGACCTCTGACTGGGAGGGTTTTGCTTTAGTTATTGCCGAAGCTCTTGTGCTAGGTACTCCTGTTATCAGTACCAACTGTCCATCAGGCCCAAGTGAATTACTACCAGAACGTAACTTAATGCCGATGGGCGATGTTGATGCCATTGCCGCAAAAATGCAGCAAGCGATGAGTAATCCGCAAGCGTTTCATGCGCCATTCGATGAAGCGCTGCTACCAGCCAAAATAGCAGAAAGATACGTAGAATTTACCCAAAATCTTTAGCTGGTAAAACAGTTGGGCCGCTACATCTCTAAGTCTAAATATTTATTTTTAAGAATACTTAATAAATGATTGATAATACTACAGAAAAAAAAGACAATTCGAATAGTAAAGAAAAAGTGCTATTGGTTATTAACTGCTTGCAAGGTGGCGGTGCAGAACGTTCGGTCTTGACGCTGGGACAAGGTTTTCACGAGTTAGGTTATGATGTCCATATTTTACGCTTCAAATCCAAAGTAGCTTATGAGCTCAATGATGATATTACTTATCATCAACTAGACCTAAATGATTATAACTCTATACCTACTAAAAGTCTTAGGTACTGGTATTTTGCAAAAGTATTAGACAGATACGTGCTCAAAGAGATTGGTACTCCAATATTGACGCTAGCGAATTTAGATAAAGCCGATATGGTCTTGCGCCATAGTAGTCTGCCCAATATTGCACACGTAATTAGAAATACTATTTCTAAAAAAATTGAATTGTTTAGAAGCCAAGGCAAAAAAGCAAATGATAAAAGATTAAGCAATATATATTCTCGGCATCCTTGTATATGTATTAGTAAAGGAGTCGAAAAAGACTTTCAAGCTACATTGGGTGTGATGAATACAACGACAATATACAACCCGATTGACCAAAGACAGATTGTGCAATTGGCATCAGAGTTTGAGCCAGAGTTTGACAGTTACATTATTCACGTTGGTAGTTTTAAGACTCAAAAAGCTCATGAAGTATTGATTAGAAGTTATGCAAAGACTCGGAAAACATTGCCACTTCTATTATTGGGTGAAGGTGTATTGCTAGCGTCAATGAAAGAGCTGGTTACTTCTTTAGGTTTGGATAACCGTGTACATTTTTTAGGTTTTCAAAAAAATCCATATCCTTATATCCAAAAAGCACAGTTTATGGTTTTGTCATCAGTCTTTGAGGGATTTGGACGGGTTATTGCTGAATCACTGGCTTTAGGGACACCTGTTATCAGTACAGACTGCCCATCGGGTCCAAGTGAGTTGCTACCACCACACAACCTCGTCCCTGTGGGAGATATTGATACATTAGCTAAGAAGATGGATGAAGCAATGGAGAAGGCTGATACATATCAGTCCTCGTTTGACAAAGAGTTATCACCAATTAATATTGCTCAACAATATATAGATTTTATGAGAACTAATGGTTAGACATTACTCGGTTGCAGCCTTGATAAAAGGTGTAGGGTGTAGTCGTGTAGTAATATATGAAATAGACTAATCCAACCACCATTTAGACCAATCATCTCTGTGCAACTGCCGTAGAGTAGCAAAAGCACTGTCATTATTCTGCAGTTTTTCAAACACTGCCAGTAACATGGTCGTGGCCAATTTATCAACTTTCTGAAATTTATTATAGCGTTTTCGCATATTTCTCAAGCTATCATCGGTGCCGATACGAAAATAAGTAAGACCATCGTACAGAGGCAAGTCACCAGCATAAAGCATATCGGTTTTTTCAGTTAGCAATGGCATAGATTCAGCATTAGTGGATAACTGCAGAAAGTTTTTGGTTTCATAAGTACGTAAAGTATTCATTAGAGTTACGACATTCATCAAGATAGCTGCTCTATGAGTATTGTTTGAATGATCAATAAACGTATCGCAAGCAGAGACAATCCAGCGCAACGACAGATGTGTCAATAAATAGTCGCTCTCTGCTTCCCATAGTCTTTCAAATTCAACGAATGTTTTATCTATTTTGTACTTACGGCGCATTAGTATAATAAGTGTGTTGTGATAAAAGCAGAGCTCAGACTCACCAAGCGATTTGTATTTCAAGTTATTCAAATGGTTTTCTAAATCTGTACTTTTACGCTCATTAGTTAACGCTTCAATATCACACATTGATTCAGTAATGGTTGTTGCTTTCATCTCATCAAAGCTTCTATCATTATAGGTTTTGATAATCTTACCCGCATTCAATCTTTTTTCGCTTCGAAAGATCAATATCAATTTTCTCTGCCAACTTGAAGGTGTAGCCATGTTATCAAAATCCTTTAAAAATATATAAAGATATTAGCGCCTTAATCTCTATGATATAAGCTTTAGAGATCATTGTTATTTGTTTAAACTGAATAATATTGTCTATACCAATCGACAAATTGTTTGATACCTTCTTCGATACTAGTTTCAGGCTTAAAGCCAATATCTTCTACCAATTCATCTATGTCGGCGTAAGTAATCGGTACGTCACCTGCTTGCATGGGCAATAAGTTTTCCTGTGCCTTTTTACCACAAGCATCTTCAATGGCAGTAATAAAACGGCGCAAAGTGACAGGCTGATTATTACCAATGTTGTAAATCTTGTAGGGGGCAGCTGCAGTCGTAATAGTAGAATGCTGGGGCGAAGGTGCTTTATTAATAATGCGAATGATACCGTTGACGATATCATCAATGTAGGTAAAGTCACGCTGCATATCACCATTATTAAAAACATTAATTGGCTCGCCAGCTAGAATTTTCTTTGTGAACGAAAAATATGCCATATCAGGTCGACCGTAAGGACCATAAACAGTGAAGAACCTTAATCCTGTCGTAGGAATATTATATAAATGGCTATAGCTATGTGCCATAAGCTCGTTGGATTTTTTGGTGGCGGCATATAGACTAATAGGAAAATCAACACAATCAGCAGTGGTAAATGGCTGCTTTATATTCATACCATAAACAGAGCTAGAGCTTGCGTAGATTAAGTGCTTAATATCGTGGTGACGACAGCCTTCTAGAATATTAACAAAGCCAACCACATTTGAGTCGATATACGCATTAGGGTTTTCGATAGAGTAACGCACACCTGCTTGGGCACCTAAATTAACAACCGTATCAAATTGATAGGTTGCAAAAAGCTCAGACATGGCTTCACGATCAGCAAGGTCTAACTTAATAAATGTAAAACTTTCTGGATCTGATATCTCACCTAATATTCTCAAACGCGCTTCTTTTAGATCTGTATCATAATAGTCGTTGATATTGTCGATACCAACGATACAGTAATCCCTAGCAGATAGATCTGTTTCTAGTATCGCCTTGATTAAATGAAAACCAATGAAACCTGCCGCACCAGTGACCAGTATTTTCATTAGTCGCTCCCAAATAGATCTCGAGTGAATACTTTATCCGCCACATCTTTTATCTCATCAGATAGGCGGTTTGCGACAATGACATCACTCATTGATTTAAAGGCTTCTAAATCTTGAATCACACGCGAATTAAAGAAATTGTCTTCTTTTAGCACAGGCTCGTAGACAACGACTTCTATACCTTTTGCCTTGATACGTTTCATGATGCCTTGTATGGCAGATGCTCTAAAGTTATCTGACCCACTTTTCATTACTAGGCGATGTATTCCCACGATTTTTGGCTGTCTTTCGATGATTTTATCGGCAATAAAGTCTTTGCGGGTTCTATTAGAATCGACAATGGCTTTTATCAGGTTGCTTGGCACCTCATCGTAATTTGCTAATAACTGCTTAGTATCTTTGGGCAGACAGTAGCCGCCATAGCCAAAGGAAGGGTTATTATAATGATTGCCAATACGAGGGTCTAAGCCAATCCCTTCGATGATTTGTTTGGTGTCGAGTCCAAACGTCTGCGCATAAGTATCAAGCTCATTAAAATACGCTACTCGCATTGCCAGATAAGTATTAGAAAATAATTTAATGGCTTCTGCCTCTGTTGGCTCAACGAACAATAGCGGTACGTCTTTTTTGATTGCGCCTTCAAGTAATAAATTGGCAAATATTCGAGCCTGCTCAGTCTGTGCGCCTACAATGATACGTGAAGGATAAAGATTGTCATGTAGTGCCTTACCTTCTCGCAAAAACTCAGGCGAAAAAATAATGCGATCAGTCGCATAACGTTCTTTGATACTGGTTGTGTAACCTACTGGCACTGTAGACTTAATAATAATGGTTGCTTGTTGATTCACTAACAGCACTTGCTCAATGACGGCTTCTACTGTGGAGGTATTGAAATAATTGGTCTTGGTATCATAATCAGTCGGCGTGGCAACGATGATGAAATCTGCATCTTTATAAGCTTCTTTGGCATCCAGCGTTGCAGAAAAATTGAGCTCTTTGTTCAATAAAAAATTGTCGATATCTGTATCTTCTATAGGAGACTGCTTATTATTTAGCAATTCTACCTTTTCAGCGACAATGTCGACAGCAACGACTTCATTATGCTGTGCTAACAGCATTGCATTCGATAAGCCTACGTAGCCTGTACCTACTACTGCTATTTTCATAATATATCCAAGTGATTTTTGAGCTTTTATTGGTTTAGATCAAGAGGAAGTGAAATTAATCACCATTCAATCTTAAACTAAATATATTTAAATTTATTTATCGGTGCTTGCTATCAAAGAAGCAGGTAGATAAGCCAAGAATTTGTGCCTCATGGCTTGACTGATTTTTTTATATAAGTCTGACTCAAGAAGATCCAAACTTTGAATACAGCCATATTTAATAGTTCTATCTTCTAAAGCAAGAATAAAATCTTCTACGCTATTCTCATTTTTTAGATAGTTGATAGAGGTGTTAGGTTTTAAACTTGCTTCGCCTTTTTGAATTTTTAGATGATTCATTAGCGTTATAGGATTCACTTGGGCGACATCTCTAAATTTATATTTTATCTGCTCAGTCAATAATTGCGGATGATTCAACAAATGGGACTTTAAGATATTTTTATCGACAATATGAGGGTAGTGATGAATTTCAAAAAACTGATTCATGCCCAGTATTTTAGCACTTAACATTTGCGCGATAGTATGCCTTGGCTGTATCGGTGTGCCAAACAATTTAAAGCGTGATTTTCGAAAATTGAGCTTGGCACTCAAAGCAGCACTTTTACGCCACTCACCATGAATGATTAGCTTTTCATTGTCTAAAAAATCATCTATCGTCACTGGTTGATTAAAAAAGAAATCATCGTTCATATAGATAAAATAGTCAGACAATCCTTGGATATTCCAAATCATCGTCTCAATTGATCGAGTGTTGAAGGTCGGTAAAAATTCTTCATAACCCGAAAATATTTCCTTGTGATCGACAATACGTATTTTATCTGCTGCACAGATGTTTTGCTTAGCAAATTCATCAATGAATGCAGGTTTTTGTTGGTCGGTGACCACATAAATATGACGGCAAAAAGGCACGTATTTGATGATAGAGGCAATATTATAGTATATCTCATCATCACTTGCGAAGCGGGTGGCAGTTATGGCATCTGACGCTACGGTGTTGCTTGGCTTGTAGGACTCTCTTTTTTGTTTGAGTATAGGATCTGTGCCATCCACCCAAGCGATGACAACGTCTACTGTTTTCTCATCAAGTTGCTGCATGATTGATCCTGTTTTTTTTCAATAGGTGTCTTTAGTGGCTATACATTCTATTTAAATGTTGATTCTACTTAGATCAGCTATGATATTTATTGATACCTGTATTAGCAAGGGTTAACTGATTTATAAAATCAACAATATTCATGACTTTTTACGCGTCAGTTGATAAGCCTAGCTTATACTGTAGTGAATAAAAGTAGATGAGACTAGCATAAAGAACCAAAATCCTGCAATCATTGTGAACATGGATGCCTTGTATGACTATCATTCAAAAAACCAAGTTGAGATATCAATGCCCATCATTCTATTTATTTTAAAAGCACTTGAAGGCCGAGGTGCTGAGCGGATGGTGACTACATTGGCAAGCGCTTATGCAAAAATGGGTCATAGTGTTCATATTCTATGTCTAGAAGAAACACAGGATATGCCGTTAGATACTGACATTCACTATCATATCGTGCCATACGATGAGGTTTTTTCTGAGCAAGATCTTGAGCCAAACTCTAAGCAGGCACAGGCTTATGAGGCAGTCGCTAAGCGTATTGATGAGTATGTGCTTAGCCAAATAGGGAGGCCAAATCTGATATTGGCTAATATTTATAAAGTGAATTGGATTATGGCGCACAGCCAATTACCCAACATCGTGAATGTGCTGCATACAGCGCTATCTAAGCAGTTTCAACAGCAATTATCTAATCAGCCACTACAGACGATAAATCATTTACGTATGGTCTACGGCGCTCATCCGTGTAGCTGTGTCAGCGAGGGTGCACGCAAAGACTTAAACTCGCTTTTAGGAGACATCACTAAAACCACCACAATTTATAATCCTTGCGATGCCACTTGGATCCAAAGCAAAGCGTTACAAAAACCACATATCGAACAGTTTGGCTTAGCAGATAAACAGTATATTATTCATGTGGCCTCATTCGATACCATGAAAGGTCATCGAGATTTGCTACAAGCCTATGCGAAAACAGAGCGGAAGCTGCCATTAGTATTGGTCGGTAAAGGCAAGCTTGAAGCAGAGATTAAAGCGCTAGCGTTTCAACTTAAGATTAGTGACCGTGTTAGGTTTTTGGGCTTTCAGAGTAATCCTTATCCGATCATTGCCTCAGCGGCATTGATGGTGCTTACTTCCAAATTTGAGGGTTTTGGCTATGTCATTGTAGAGGCGCAAGCACTTGGCGTACCAGTAATCAGTACCGATTGTCCATTTGGTCCAAGAGAGTTGTTACCTGCCAAAAGCTTGATACCCGTCGGTGATATTGAGGGACTGGCGATGCTCATCGATCAAGCAGTAGACAATCTGACGAATTACATAGTGCCGCTAAATCAGCAGCTACTGCCAAATCATATCGCGCAGCAATATTTAGAGTTCGGTGTAGCGTTGAATTCATCAGATAAGAATGACTAAAGATCATTAAATAGAGATTTGGAGACAGGAGAGTGATTGATGACATCGACACCATGCGCCTTGTAGCTCCTACTCAATAAATTGAAAGAAGGCACAATGCGCTCGTTCATGACTTTGTTCAGCGTGCTTGGCGCGCGGTTGTGGTTGTTTTCATAAAATCGCGGCTGATCGCTATTGAGTAAGTCAATCCCATATAGGTGAATGGTCGCTGCATGGCGTGAGAAAGCCAGCTGTGTGGCTACGTAAGCAACCGTACCCGCCTCGACAAATCCATGAGTAACATTGAGTGAGACGCCGATCTCAGTTGCGCTTTGACTGCTATCAATAACAAAATTCGGATGATTGATAAAGTAGGATAAAGGCATTTTCTTATTCAGGCGTTTTTTCTTAAATATGAGCTTATTGAATGATAGCTTATTTGATTTGACGCCCCATGGTCTGTCTACTGGATACAATACCCGCATGGCGTGATGATACGTACGCATGATATCAGGGTGAGTCGTGGCCATCGCTTCAAAGACGGCTAATGTTGCATACAAAGGTTGACCTGTATAATACTGACGTAGAATTTCAGGTTGATGATTGATAAAGCGCGCATCACTGATGACATAACCAGCAATATGATCGAAGGCGTGGTGCTCAGTAAGGCTGATACTACCGTTGACAAAAATAGTGGGCGTGTCTAATAGTTCTGACAACGATAGTTGTTGTACCGATGGCCCTGAGGCAATAATATTGACGTCTTGTCCAAGCAAACTTTGCTCTGCTTCATTGGCATTAAAAGCACTAATAACGATGAGCTCGTTATCAATATTAAACCCAGCGGTAGCAGGTAACCTCAAATATAACGCCATACTATGTTCCAGTCGTTGACCTCAAATAACTTGTATCCTAATGCATTGCCTGCAAATTGTTTGGACTATTGGTGAACTATATACACATGGTTCATGGCTATATATTTAATGCCAATAATCTTTTAACCATGGGCTTGGTTTCACATGTCGATACCATTTACCGCCGCTACCAGCAATGGCATCGGGCGGGTTAATCTCACCATGGAAAATAACAATTTTTGCATTATCTGGCAGTGTAGGGGTCCGCACAAAGTTAAAAGGGATGGGCGCGATACATTGATACTTGAAGCTCACGCACCATGTCTTATCCCAGTACTCTAGGTGATGATGCTCGCGCAAATAGTTAGAGAGGTAAGCCTGCTCGTGACGCACTTGGGTGCGAATGGTGTCAAAATTGCGCTCAAAGTTTGCCAGCAAATCAGGGTAGGTATTCATGCCAACATTGAAGCGATACACGGAGCTATTACCAATCATACGCCACGGCTTTTTCCAGTCGCGGATAATGACCACACTGTCATCATGCTTCGCTTGATAAGTGAAAAACGCATCAATATTATCGACAATCACAATATCAATATCTAAGAATAGTGCCACCCCTTTTAAACCATATAGCTCAGGTTTAAAGGTCGTGAGCTTTTTCCAGCCACGTTCAGGACCTGCTGGTAGATCCATGTCAGGTATGGGATAACAAGCAATCGCAGGATCAATACCTGTGCTGTCATCAGTTAGGCAAACCATTTGAAAATCTAAGCTCAGATGACGGCTCACCATATTGTACAAACGATTGACGTATTCAGGACCGTATTTATCACCCCATTTCATACAAATAATATAACGCTGTTCAGCAGTATGGCTTTGTGTTGGTTCTATAGGTAAGGTTTTAGTTACGTCAGATGTCATAATGCACTCGTAGTGAGATAATAGTGAGGTAAATGAAGGGCTAATAGAAATTAGAGGGTACAGAACTTAGCCAATATTAGCATAACTGTGATTGATGATATGTCTAAATCAGTAAACGATAGTACAGTTATTACTTGCGATTATCGATGTTAGTGTCATCAGTAAAAGAACCACTTACATCGTTACCAGAACGACTAGCAGTAGCGTGATGAGACCGAATAAAGGCTGCTAAAGTGGCTTTATCTTTTCGGTAAGGATTGCCTAGATTTGGTATGCGCTTAAAACGTCGATAGCCCCACATATAGTGACTATAGTTGTCTTTAATCATATGCTCCATGGCTTGATTGAGTGCGTGAGTCGCGACTTCGGTATTGCGGTCATATAGCGCTGGATCGTCGAGCTTATAGCAGTAAATATCAAAACCGCGTCCATCATTACGACGAATACAAGACAAGCCAACTAAGGCACATTTGGTTTTGCTCGCCAGTTTTGAGGCAAGGGTACTGGTTAATGTTTTGATACCAAAGAAAGGAACGACTACGCCGCCTGACGGATCTGGGACGTGGTCTGGTAATACAATACTAAAGCCGCCTTGCTTGAGGGTTTTAAACACGGCTTTAACACCGCTACCATCGGTAGGCACCAAGGTTGCATTGAGACGCGCACGCCCTTGAAGAATAAACTCATTAGCGAATCTGCCGTCTACAGGCTTGTACATAATAGTTGGCGAACCAAACTGATTGAGCCACGCGTTCATCATCTCCCATGTACCGAGATGAGGGACGATAGCCAGCATGCCATTGGGATTGGCAAGACCTTCTAGTAGAATATCTTTATTATGGACGTCACGAATCTGGGCAATACTCCATTCAGGTGGCATTGCCCAGCTTTTTATAGATTCGATACTGCTCAGACATTGATGATAGATGATGTCTTTGGTCAGTGCGCGTTTTTGTGGCTCAGACAATTTGTCAGTAATCAGCGCCATATTAATATGAATGGTACGCATGATGCTAAGACTTGGTATCTTGATGATAACCCAAGCGACAAAACGTGCCAGCATCTGTAGTACAGACAATGGCACGAATTTAAAAATATGATACGGATTCATAACCACTCACATGGTGATGAATCGCGTAACAAGCACTGTAGACAGCAATAGTACATCATTAAATGTTTTATTGAGCAGGTTTGTTGGTATCAGCCTGTGCTTTTTCACGCACACGGATACCAAGATCACGTAACTGTTTGCTATCCACTCCAGCAGGTGCTTGAGTTAGGGGGCACTCAGCAGTTTTGGTTTTCGGGAATGCGATCACATCACGGATAGAGTCAGCGCCTACCATAAGCATAATCAAGCGATCCAAACCAAACGCCAAACCGCCGTGCGGTGGTGCACCAAATTTTAGGGCATCAAGTAAGAAACCAAACTTGTCTTCTGCCTCTTGCTCGCCGATACCCAAGGCCTCAAGGACGGCTTGCTGCATATCATAAGTATTGATACGTAAGCTACCACCACCAATCTCAGTGCCGTTCAACACCATGTCGTAAGCGATAGATAGTGCAGACTCTGGGTTGTTTTTTAACTCCTCAACAGAGCCTCTAGGCTTGGTAAATGGATGATGCATTGACGTCCATTGACCGTCATCGGTTTCTTCAAACATTGGGAAGTCAGTCACCCAAAGCGGCGCCCACTCACAAGTTGTCATGTCTAAGTCTAGACCGATTTTCTGGCGTAATGCGCCGATTGCGTCATTCACGATACTGGCTTTATCTGCACCAAAGAAGATAATATCGCCATCTTCCGCAGCAGTACGCTCAATCAAGCTCACAAGTACATCATCAGTCATATTTTTGATGATTGGTGATTGTAGGCCAGACTCTTTATCCACACCATTGGTGACGAGGCTTGCGTCATTGACTTTGATATAAGCCAAACCGCGTGCACCATAGATACCGACGAATTTGGTATAAGCATCGATTTGCTTACGGCTTAATGAAGCGCCACCAGGAATGCGAAGGGCAGCGACGCGACCTTTAGGATCGTTAGCGGGACCTGCAAATACTTTGAAATCAACGTCTTTCATCAAATCGGCAACGTCAACCAGTTTCAGTGGAATACGTAAATCAGGCTTGTCTGATGCATAGTCGCGCATTGCTTCAGCATATGTCATGCGAGGGAATTGCTCGAACTCAACATCCATCATGGTCTTGAACAAATGCTTGATCAGACCTTCGTTGATGTTCATGATCTCTTCTTCGTTCAAGAAAGATGTCTCGATATCGACCTGTGTAAATTCAGGCTGACGATCGGCACGTAAATCTTCATCACGGAAGCATTTCGCGATTTGATAATAACGGTCAAAACCTGACACCATCAATAATTGCTTAAATAGCTGTGGTGATTGCGGCAGGGCAAAGAAGTTACCAGGACGGGTACGTGATGGTACAAGATAATCACGCGCACCTTCTGGCGTTGCACGTGTCAAAATAGGTGTCTCTACATCCAAGAAACCATGATCATCTAAATAACGACGAATCGCTGAGGTTGCCTTGGCACGGAATACCATACGCTCTTGCATGTGCGGACGACGCATATCGAGATAGCGATATTTTAGACGTAAGTCTTCTGACACAGTCGTTTTTTCGTCATTCAAGGGAAATGGCGGTGTTTCAGATTTGGCCAGTACTTCAATTTCTTTGCCCAATAGCTCAATTTGGCCACTGGTCATATTGTTATTTTCAGTACCTTCATAACGACGACGTACGCGGCCAGTGATTTTTAGTACGTATTCAGGACGTACCGCATCGGCCGTTGCAAAAGCTTCTGGTGTATCAGGATCGACAACCACCTGCAAGATACCCGCGCGGTCACGCATGTCTAAGAAAATCACGCCACCGTGATCGCGACGACGATGTACCCAGCCTACGATACTAATGGTTTGCTCAAGCAAGCTCTCGGTTACAGCTCCGCAATATTCGTCTCGGTATTCGCTTTGCGTCATAGTGCTTTGCGTCATAATATTGTTATCCAGTTATCAGCCCAATTCGAAGTACAATAATGCAGCCATTGCTGTGCGTTTCAAGCGATTTGCCAAAAAAACACACAAACAACGCGATCAAGACAAAGGGTCATCACGTTGGCTGCAGAAAATTTGATATAAACGCATATTATGCCTAATCTACCTTTGTTATACAACCGGCTGAGTTCAATCAAAGCGTAGCCATGCATTGGTATCGGCTGTATTTATTGAGCGATATCTATATTAGGTTAAATATTGTCATTTTGCTTGAAAATACCAGCGAGCGTGCGCATATCAACCATACCTGAATAAAAACATCTATAGTGATATACCTACTGACTTGAGGATTTGTAATCATGCTATTTCATCCACCAAAAAACCCGGTTGAGCTAAAAGTAAGACACTTAAATGAAGCGCAAAAACAGCGCCGTGAAGATTTAATGGAAGCCACCCAAGGCAAAGCTGCGCTTAAAGCATTCAAAAAAACTATGGCAAAAAAAGCCAAGCAGGCGCTAAAAGTAAAAAGTAAAAAGCAGAAAAAAAATCCTGACAATGCCTCGCAAGTTTTTGTTTTGGATTTTGAAGGTGATATCAAAGCCACTGCCGTTAAGCATCTGCGCGAAGAAATCAGCACCTTAATCAGTACGGCTAACAAAGGCGATGAAGTGATTGTACGCCTCGAATCAGGTGGCGGTTTGGTGCATGGTTATGGATTGGCAGCCGCGCAATTGGTGCGCTTAAAGGACGCTGGTCTAAAGCTAACGGTCTGCGTCGATAAAGTGGCGGCAAGTGGTGGCTACATGATGGCGTGCGTGGCAGACAATGTGGTGGCAGCGCCATTTGCGATTATTGGCTCAATCGGCGTGGTGTCACAATTGCCAAACTTTCATAAATGGCTCAAAAACCATGATGTCGATTATGAGATGTTTACGGCTGGCGACTATAAACGCACGGTGACGGTGTTTGGCGAAAACGATGCCGAAGATCGTGCCAAGTACCAAGAAGAGCTAGAGCAGACGCACGAGCTATTCAAGCATTTCGTCAATACTTATCGTCCAGAACTTGATGTTGCCAAAGTAGCCACAGGTGAGCATTGGTATGGTGAAGATGCGTTAAAGCTTAACCTGATTGATAGCTTGCAGACCTCTGACAGCTACATCTTAGAGCGTATGGAAGACAATGAGGTGTACGCATTACATTCACGTCAAAAGCCGACGCTAGCAGAGAAGCTGGGTCTTGCGCAAGCCGCAGAAGCGACGCTTAGTATGGTAGTGGATAAACTGCCAGATGCGCTCGCACGTTTTGAGTCAAACAGCCGTTTGAATATTCTAAAATAGTGTTAGATATCATTATGATGTCTGATAGCTAGTATTTTAGCGGTCATATGTTCAGCAATACACTGTTTGTATTTTGTAAAAGGCGTGTCCTAACGGGTCGCGCCTTTTTGCTGTTTAATCATAATTGCTGTGTTATAAATGTAGGATACAAAAAACAGTATACGTCCGTACACTAAGGCTCGCATTAAAGATCTCGCAGAGCTTTTTGTCAAAACCCGATTTAGACAATCAATAAAGAAAAGGAAGTCATTTATGTCTAGCGACAATTTAATGTTTACCGCAACGGAACATGGTCAAGCCATGCATGCCAAAGTCAAAGCGTTCATTGAAACGCATATTGAACCCATCGAAGCCCAATTCTGGGAAGAATGTCATAAGAAAAATCCTGATGGAAATTGGGAAAACTGGGAATGGCCAGACGCTTATGACAACCTACGCAAACAAGCACGTGAAGCGGGTTTATGGAACTTATTCTTACCTGACGACACCTTAGGTGCAGGGCTTTCAGTCACTGACTATGCACCGATTGCAGAGCTGACGGGTCGCAGTTTGCTCGCGCCGCATGTGTTTAACTGCAATGCGCCTGACAGCGGCAATATGGAGCTATTATGGCGCTATGGTACGCAAGAACAGCAAGACAAATGGCTCACGCCGCTATTAGAAGGTGAGACCCGCTCAGTGTTTTGTATGACTGAGCCTGATGTGGCCTCAAGCGATGCCACCAATATGCAAGCAACTGCTGTGGTCGATGGTGATGAAATTGTCATTAACGGTAGCAAATGGTGGTCATCGGGCCTTGGCGATCCTGCGGTTGATATTTTGATTGTTATGGCCTATACCGCGGATGAAAGCGCAGATCGTCATCATCAGCACTCGATGGTACTGGTACCAGTCAATACTGCGGGTGTGAATATTAAACGTATGCTTAAAGTGTTTGGCGATTATGATGCGCCGCACGGTCATGGTGAGATCAGCTTTGATAATGTACGTGTGCCCGTCAGTCACTTTATTGGTGGGCCGGGTAAGGGTTTTGAGATTGCGCAAGGTCGCTTGGGGCCAGGTCGTATTCATCACTGCATGCGTTGTATTGGCGCGGCTGAGAAGTCTTTAGAGCTGGCGGTGAAACGCGGCATGTCGCGCACGGCCTTTGGTAAACCATTACTACAATTGGGTGGAAACTTTGAGCGTATCTCTGAGGCGCGTATCAAAATTGACCAAGCGCGCTTGCTAACCCTTTATGCGGCGCAAAAAATGGATGCTCAAGGAACCAAAGCGGCATTGACGGAAATCTCTGCGATCAAAGTGGTTGCGCCAACGGTGCTACAAGAAGTGGTTGATATGGCGATTCAGATTCATGGTGGCATGGGTGTGTGCCAAGACACATTGTTACCAAATTTCTATGCGCAAGCTCGTGTGCTACGGTTGGCAGATGGTCCTGATGAAGTACATAAAACCATGATTGCCAAGCTAGAGCTAAAGCGTCAGGGTTTTAGCCGTTCTAAGTCTAACAAAGCCTAATATTAATCATTGGGTGTGAGTAAACCTTAAGTTGCTCACGCCACTATTGCTGAAAATAAAAAATTGGAAATTCACTATTAACGTTTTAGTAGTGAATTTTTCATCACTATGACTGTTTTTTACTACTAATTTTTTACTACTATAAGTATAAGTTATAAAAATAACTGATCACATGATAAGGAATGTCACATGTCAACTGACAATAAAGTACTCGATAAAGGCGGTGCCGTACGTGAGGGTGAGGAGCTTGATGCCAAAGCGGTAAGTGAATGGCTACGTAGCCAAGGTGTCGATGTCGTAGGCGAGCCTACAGTCACTCAGTTCTCAGGCGGGGCTTCTAACTGGACGTATCGCTTACAATATGAAGGCGATGATAAAAACCAAGATCTTATCTTACGCCGTCCACCAAAAGGTACCAAGGCAAAATCTGCGCACGACATGGTACGCGAATATACCGTTCAAAAAGCATTAAAAAATGCTTATCCTTATGTGCCCGAAATGATTGCGCTATGTACAGATGAATCTGTCATCGGTGCTGATTTCTATGTCATGGAGCGTATGGAAGGGATCATTCCCCGTGCCAATTTACCAAAAGGGGTCGATCTAGATCCTGAACAAATCCGTCAGCTTTGCACCAATGTTTTAGATGCGCTAGTAGAGCTGCATCAAATAGATTATACAGCGCATCCTGATTTGGTTGATTTGGGTCGCGGTGATGGCTACTGCGCGCGCCAAATTAGTGGCTGGGACAAGCGTTATATCAAAGCAAAGACACCCAACGTCCCAAGCTTTGCCTTGGTCAGACAGTGGCTCAAAAAGCATACCCCTGCTGATAGCAAAACGTGCATTATTCACAATGACTGGCGCTTTGACAACGTCATACTCGATGCAAACGAGCCGACTAAAGTTATCGGAGTCCTCGATTGGGAGATGGCAACCCTTGGCGATCCACTAATGGACTTGGGTAGTGCGTTGGCTTACTGGATTGAGGAAGACGACAATATTGTCATGCAGCAGTTTCGTCGCCAGCCAACTCACTTAGAAGGTATGATGACGCGTGACGAAGTGGTTGCTTATTATCTAGAAAAATCTGGACTACAGATAGATAACTGGACCTTTTATGAAGTGTTTGGGCTGTTTCGTCTATCAGGTATCATTCAGCAAATCTACTATCGCTACTATCATAAACAAACCACCAATCCAGCATTTAAAAACGCGTGGCTTGCCATACATGTCATGCATGCCAAATGTCTCAAACTGATTGCACAATATGAAGGCGAAGCGCTGTTCAATACACACGTTCAGCCATATTTAGAAGACAGAGGAGTCGATGCGGCAACGATTGAGAAATTGCCAGACCCTGTACAAAAAGTAGTGAAAGGCATTTTACCAAAAGGCTATTTTGCTAAGCCCTCTGATTCAGCTGAAGTATAAGAAAAACCGCAATTTGGACAATATAATAAAAGGCAGTATTTTATGACAACCATACTTTTAGCCCGTCATGGTCAGGCTTCTTTTGGTCAAGAAAACTATGATCGGCTGTCAGAGCTAGGTGAAACCCAAGCAAAAATGCTGGGTCAACACTATGCAAATACCCAGCGCCGTATCGATGCGATATTTACGGGTAATCTGGTCAGGCAACAAGACTCTGCTCGCCATTTTTGGCAAGGGTATCAACCGTTTGCTCAGGCCAATAATGACGACATGGCCATTGCGACAGCCATCAACTTTGATGAGCATGAAAGCTATATTTTGCCACAATTTGACGAGTTCAATCACAAAGATGTGTTTGTGAAATCCGCTGGTGATTTTGATAACCAAGCTGAGATATCCGCTGAAATTGCCAATGCTCAATCACCAAATCGGCGTCTTGCTGAGCTGTTTGATCAAGCGATGCAGCGCTGGCATGGTGGCAACAATGATCAGGATTATATTGAAAGCTGGCCGCAGTTCAATGAGCGAGCGCAGCAAGCGCTTGAACAAGTACGTACAAAGATAGCCGATATGCACTTAGACCAACATAGCACTGTATTGGTCTTTACCTCAGGCGGTGTCATCGCTGCCATTACCGCAAAGCTACTGAGCCAAGGCAGTCAAACCGCTTATCAGTTAAATAAGAGCTTAGTCAATACGGGCGTGACATCGATCACCCTAAAGAGTCAGCGCGCGCATTTATTGTCTTTAAATGAATACAGTCATTTATTTTCTGAAGGTAAGCAGTTTGTGACGTGGCGATAATTGAGTCAATGGGTTTGGATGCGCTTTTATACATAATCGCCACGTATTTGTAGAGCATTAGCCATTACAATAAACGATTTTAGTCAACCAGTTTTTGTCGTTGGTACAGAGGATCTATAAAACTGGAGTGTCATTTAGAGTCGATACAAGGGAGGGCTTATGCAACACAAACTGCTTAATTTAGTCACTAAAAGCGCCAAACAAAGTAAAGCTCAGGTATTTAGCGCCGTTCAGCCATCACGCTATCTAAAAGACCTAAACAAACAGCAGGTTGGTCAAGGCAAAACCGTCCTGATCACAGGAGCAAGCTCAGGATTGGGCGAGGGTATGGCAAGATTGTTTGCTAAGCTTGGTTATAATCTTGCTATCTGTGCGCGCCGTACTGATCGTTTAGAGCGCTTGCAGTCAGAGCTGGTAGCAGCATATCCTAATATACGCGTTGAATACCAAGCGTTAGATGTCAGTGATTATGATGCTGTTTTTAAGGTATTTGACGCATTTGCTGCTGACTTTGGCACTATTGATCGTATCGTGGTCAATGCAGGGATTGGCGATAGTCGCCGTATTGGTAAAGGACGTTTTGATACCAATCGCCGTACCGTTGAGATTAATTTCATCTCGGCATTGGCACAATGCGAAGCGGCGATGAATATCTTTCGGGCTCAAAACAGTGGTCATCTGGTCGTCATGTCGAGCATGTCAGCGATGCGTGGCCTGCCTAAGCACCTGACAGCTTACGGCGCGAGTAAAGCAGGTTTGGCACATCTTGCAGAAGGGATTCGTGCTGATATGCTATTGACTAAGTTGCCTATTAAGGTCTCTACTATTTATCCCGGTTACATCCGTACTGAGATTAATACGAATGCCAAGCCATTGCCGTTTGAAGTCGATACTGAGACAGGTACCAAAGCGATCGTTGCCGCGATTGAGGCCGAGGTAGAAGAGGCGTGTGTACCGAGCTTACCATGGTCAATCGTGGGACAGGCGATGAAGCGTTTGCCGCTGCAAGTGATGAGTCGATTGAGCTGATGCAACACGCTCGTGCAATAAAAACAAAAAGCCCACTCTAATAACAGTGGGCTTTTTTGTCTCTATGGCTAGATAATCATGTACAGATTATAGTGTTTACGGGTTGTCTGATATGTGCTGCTCACGTAGCTTTTGACGCAATACTTTACCGACATTACTTTTTGGTAGTTCGCTGACAAACTCGATATGACGCGGGCACTTATAACCCGTTAAATTGTCTAATGCAAACTCTTTGATGTCTTCTTTGGTGACATTGTTGTCTGCAGGCACAATATAGATTTTGACGGCTTCACCTTGTTTTTCATCAGGGATACCAATCACGGCGCAATCGACGATACCTTCATGGTCAAGCATGACCGCTTCAATCTCATTTGGAAATACATTGAATCCTGACACCAAAATCATATCTTTTTTACGGTCTAGTAAAGTGAAGTAGCCTTTTTCATCCATGCTCACAATATCGCCAGTACGGAAGTAACCATCGCTTGTGAAATCATTGGTATTGTCTCGATTGAAATAGCCTGACATGACGTTTGGGCCTTTGATGCACATCTCACCTGCCTCATGCATGGCGACACGTTCACCATTTTCGTCAACGACGATGATATCGACACTAGGAACTGGTATGCCGATTGTACCGTTGAACTTACGATCAGTAATGACGTTGGCGGTACCCGCTGCAACACCTTCAGTCATACCCCAACCTTCAACCATCGGACAGCCAGTAACTTCTAACCAACGGGCTGCTGTTTGCTCGGTTGCCGCCATACCACCGGCTTGCGTGATACGCAATGAGCTAAAGTCCAAATCTTTGAAATTTGGCTGATCAAGTAAACCTTTAAACAAAGTGTTTACCGCAGGGAAAATATGGAACGGTTGTTTTGATAGCGTTTTGATAAACCCTGGCATATCACGCGGATTGGGTACTAGAATAAAAGTGTAGCCTGAACGCATACCAAGTAAGCTGAGCATAAACGCAAAAATATGATAGAGCGGCAATGCCATTACCATATTGATATATACCTCATTGATATCTGAGGTGACTGGACGATACCATGCTTCTGATTGCATCGCCGCTGCGACGACATTACGCTGCGTCAAAACAGCACCCTTAGACAGACCCGTTGTGCCGCCTGTGTACTGCAAAATCGCTTTTTGCTGCAAGGTGGCTTTGGGTGCTTGAAGCGGTAGATTACGTCCTTTTTTCAGTACTTCAGGGAATTTCGTGACTTTGTACTTAGGGTCATTTAGATTGTATTTAGGCACTAAGCGTTTGACTTGACGGATGACAGTATTTACCAAAATACCTTTTAAGCCCATCATATCGCCCATTTTTGAGAGTACAATACGCTTGATATTGGTCTCTTCAATGACTTGCTCTAGCGCTTGAGCAAAGTTATCCACCACAAAAATCACCTGAGCGCCTGAGTCATTCAATTGATGACGCAGCTCACGACCTGTATATAGTGGGTTGATCGGGGTACAGACGTAACCTGCGCGTAAGATACCAATCATGATTGGTAAATATTGTGGAACGTTTGGCATCATGAGTGCCACGACGCTGCCTTTAGGTAAGCCTTGAGCTTGTAACCATGCTGCTACTGCCAATGATGCTTTGTCAACGTCATCATAAGTATGAGTCACACCCATGCAGATAGTCATCGGATGCATACGAAAACGGTTGAAGCACTCTTCATACAACTCTATGAGGCTTTCATATTGATCGGGATTAATGGTCTTGGGTACGTTTTCTGGGTATTGAGCAAGCCAAGGTTTCTCTACTGTCATGCCAAGCGTCCTTAAATTAAGATAAGTTAAGGGTCTATAAAAAAGTAGTCACATCCATGTCGACGATATACATCATTGCTCTTTGAGCAATAAATTGTCGAGTGCTATCCTTTGTTTTCACATACTGCTAACGTACAGAGTCCTCTATAAAATTTGATTTAACTACCAAGACTAAACGCTTAATAAATACGCTTCTGGGTAGATCAAATAACGGGTTACTGTTTCTAAAATTGAAATACCTTTCAAATCAACAGTTTTGACGTGTCTAAAGTCAATATTCGATTAATCTAAATCGACAGAAAACTTAGTGACACATTGCGGGTTTACATTAACATAACTACAACTAAACTCGTTACAGGCATACGAGAACTTGATAGTTTATATTTGGGTTTGATATATGAAAAAATATATGTTGGAGAGTGAAGGGTATACAGAATTGATCAGAGTAGATAAAAATTTGTGCTCGATACATTTATCTTTCAATGAGACATTAAAAGCAAATAGGTGCAACAAAAAAGCGCCTTATTATTGATATAGGGCGCTTTTTTCAAGAGAAGCTACTTAGTGTTGAGGGTGGTCTGCATGATGTTTCTCACGCAGTTTTTGACGTAATACTTTACCAACATTACTCTTTGGCAGATCACTCACAAATTCAATATAGCGCGGACATTTATAACCCGTTAAGTTGTCCAGCGCAAATTCTTTGATAGCTTCTTTGGTGACATTGTTGTCCGCAGGCACCACATAGATTTTGACTGCCTCGCCTTGGCGCTCATCAGGAATACCAATGACCGCACAATCAACGATACCGTCGCAGTCAAGCATGACAGACTCAATCTCATTAGGAAAGACGTTAAAACCAGAGACCAAAATCATGTCTTTTTTACGGTCCAACAGTCTAAAATAGCCTTTTTCATCCATACTAACGATATCACCAGTACGGAAGTAACCATCGCTGGTAAAGTCATCACTGCTGTCTCTGTTTAAATAACCTGAGGTGACGTTAGGGCCTTTGATACACAGCTCGCCTGCTTGGTTTACACCGACGCGCTTGCCCTCATCATCAATCACAATGGCATCGACGCTAGGGACGGGCACACCAATTGTGCCGTTAAACTTACGATCTGTGATGACGTTGGCCGTACCGACCGCCACGCCTTCGGTCATCCCCCAACCTTCGATCATCGCACAGCCAGTGGTCTCAAGCCAGCGAGTGGCGGTTTGTTCGGTCGCCGCCATACCACCTGCCTGCGAGATACGTAGCGAGCTAAAATCTAGGTGTTTAAAGTCTGGATGATCTAGCAAGCCTTTAAACAGCGTATTGACCGCTGGAAAAATATGGAAAGGCTGTTTTGATAAGGTTTTGATAAACCCTGGTATATCGCGCGGGTTGGGTATCAAAATAAAGGTATAACCTGAGCGCATGCCGAGCAAGCTGAGCATAAAGGCAAAGATATGATACAGCGGTAGCGCCATGACCATATTGATATATACCTCATTGATCTCAGAGGTGATAGGGCGGGTCCAAGCCTCTGATTGCATCGCCGCCGCCACGATATTACGCTGCGACAAGATGGCACCCTTTGATAATCCTGTCGTGCCGCCGGTATATTGCAAAAACGCCTTTTGATCAAGTGACATTTTTGGCTTTTGAAAGGGAAGGTTTTTGCCTTTTTTGAGCACATCAGGGAGTTTGGTGACTTGATACTTTGGGTCGTTGAGCTTGTATTTGGGGACCAGACGTTTGACTTGGCGAATGATAGTATTGACCAAGATGCCTTTGAGCCCCATCATATCGCCCATTTTTGATAAGACAATACGTTTGATTTTGGTCTCGCCGATGACCTGCTCGAGCGCTTGGGCAAAGTTGTCTACCACAAAGATAATTTGTGCGCCTGAGTCGTTGAGCTGATGACGCAGCTCGCGGCCTGTATAGAGTGGATTGACTGGGGTGCATACATAGCCTGCCCGCAAGATACCAATCATCGTGGGCAGATACTGCGGCACGTTTGGCATCATCAGTGCCACCACACTGCCTTGTGGTAGTCCCTGAGATTGTAGCCATGCGGCGACGGCCAACGAGGCGTTATTGACATCATGATAAGTATGAGTCACACCCATACAGATACTCATAGGGTGCATACGAAAGCGGTCAAAGCATTCCTCGTACAGCTCCATTATGCTGCTATATCTATCAGGGTTGATATTCTTAGGTACACCATCGGGATAATTGGCAAGCCAAGGTTTGTTCGGCATCATAGTCAGCGTCCTTGCAGTTTGATATAGGTGAATGTTTTTTAAGAAAGCAGTCATATGCATGTCAATATCACAAATCAGCATTAATGTGATTAACCTGCTATTGGATGCAGTAACGTCCATGTCTGCTTGCTGTTGTTGCCGTTGTTCAATCTAATTAACTACTGATGGGTGAGTTAAATGAATCAAACAATTAGATAATGCAATGAAAGAAATAAGCTGTATTTCAAGTAGATATTATCTGGTTTTTGCAACTACGGTATCAAAAAAACGATACATTTAAGCAATACAGTAGCATGAATAATGTTGAAGACAATAATAGAAAGCAAGACTGAGCAGTACATAGATAAAGCTGAACACTACAGCAGGTATATGATGTATAAGAAATTTGCTACCGCAAGATAAGTTTTTGAGTGAGTCAAACGTGTCAATAGGGTAGAAGGATTTATTGATAAAACAGAGAAGTGATTGCGTAAGTATTAAAATGGATATGACTCATTCATGGTGCAAGTCACTAAGCTGGCAACGTTTGATGGTCAATAAGATGAATATCATGCAAAGAGAAAATGGTATCAATGAGGCAGAATAAACTGCTTGTTTTTATTAAAAAAGCGTCGATAAATGAGCAGCGCGCTGATGGTACAGCCAAGTGTGCTACTCACACAGATCAAAAACATCGTGATTATCTGATAGCGGACCGCTTGTGTGGGGTCGGCACCAGCCAATATTTGCCCCGTCATCATACCGGGCAAGCTGACGATACCGACGACTAGCATAGAGTTGAGCGTTGGGGTCATGCCATTTGTGATTGCGGCACGAATCTGCTCATGGACAGCCTCAAATGGTCGAGCAGAAAGACTCAGCATCATCTCGATACGCCCTTGCTGCTCATGAAAAGCTTCGATCAACTGATTGCTCGTTAATGAGATGGCAGTCAAAGAGTTGCCTAGTATCAGGCCCAGTATAGGAATAATAAATTGCGGGGTATACCAAGGCTGTACTCTTAGAATAACGATCATCGCTATTGCAGTGACCAGTGTCGCTGAGATGCCGACGGCTAGTAGCGTGTCGGTTAGCAACCCTTTATAGCTGCGTTTGACACGATTTTTGGCGGCACTCCCTGCAATCAGAGTCATGATGGTCAAAATCAGCAGAACTTCATACCACTGCTCACGGGCAAAAATCCATGCCAGTATCAAACCAATAAAGCTAAGCTGCACGATGGTGCGAATAGCAGCTATCAAGAGTGTCTTTGTCAGTTTTAAGCGCAGTTGCCATGAGATGAGCAGTACGATGATAATCATACAACTGGCAAGGGCAATATCACTGTAAGTTAAAAATACTTGCATATGATTCATACCGTTGAGGGGGCTCATTATAAAGGAAGGCAGTAATGTCATGAGCACGATGTAATGAAGGTTTCGAGCAAGTTTTTGAGCATCATATCGTGCCCTAGAGCGCTTCGGTTAGTACACCTGCTTGCATATGCCAATGTCTACTGGCCAATGACATAATCTCTTTGGTATCGTGAGTTACCCATAATAACGAGCGCTGCCTGTTGGCCTGCAACCATCTCATCAGCAAGCTGACCAACTGCGCTGAGGTGTCGATATCTAGCGCGGCGGTTGGCTCATCTAGTAATAGTACTCGCGGATTGAGTTGTAGTAGGCGTAAGGTATTGACCAGCTGACGCTCACCACCCGATAAGTGGTTGGCCTCTTGTTGCAAAAAGTCTGCATTTTTATTCAAAGACGCAAGTTGGGTCAAATGCCAGTTTATATCAAAACTTTGGGTCTGATGCGCGTCTAAAGCATAAGGCATCTTTAAATTATCAAGGACATTGCCCTCTAACAGCTGTGGCTGTTGAGCAAGCAGCGCCACTTGCTTGCGCCAAGTAATTGGCGATGTGGCGTGAATGCTTTCATCTCGCTGATGTGGCGTGGCATCACTACGCAAATGAATATCACCAGTGCTCATCGGCAACAATCCTGCCAGCACCCGCAAGAGGACAGATTTGCCACTACCAGAAGCCCCTGTCAACACGGTGATTTGTCCTGATAGTAGCTTGCCACTCGCACCGTTTATCAATATGCGGCTATGAGGCGATAGTCCATCAGATAGCGCATTTTTTTGTCGCTTATTTAACCACCTTTGATAGAGTTTATGCGGTACAAAGGTTTTTGTCTGTTCACCACTACTATGCTTAGGATTATTGCTACCGACTACCGGCCTGCCATGCACCCAGAGATTATTAAATTCAAGCAAAGTTCTATCAGGATCAATGCGCATAGCGTTCTACAGTCGCTCGTTCGTTTGCTCACTAATCGCCTGCTCAATGGCATCTCGTAATTCTTTTGGTACACGGATAGGGCGCATGGGTGTGGTATTTACTGCGTTGTCAGCTTGAGCGTTATTTGTTTCGTTATTAGCCATTGGTTCTGGCTTAACGAGGTTTTGTACACAAGCAATGACGATCTTAGTGCTACTTAATATCTGGCTAGTGGTTTTGTCTGTAGCGCTATTATCTGATGTGCTACGGCGAATGCTTTGATAAAATATGATGCTAGCAGGCTTTAGCTCTACTTTATCGATACGTACAGAGATGACTTCATCTAAGAGAATGGCTCTCTTGTATTGTAAATCCGCCTGACTCACGACAAAATGCTGTATGTCGCCATCATCAGTTTGCAAAAAGTATCCGTTTAAGCCCAGTTTGGTAAACCAATCACGGCGGCAGTTCTCAAAAAACACCAGATGGTTGGCATGATAAACGATGCCGCCTGCATCCGTATGGTTGATGTAGACGTTATAATCTTTAGCAAATAGTGGTTCCATATTATTCACGGCTGTATTTTTATGCTCAGTTGTCGTCATAAGGGTGCTCAGTATTTTTGATAAAGGTTGTTTAGCGAACGTAATTTATATATGTGGGCAAATAAGAAACCCAACAAAAAATAGTCTCTATTATATTTATAATAAGCGCTACTCTAGCTCAAGATATAAGGCCATGTAACAGCTAGGGCAGCCTAGGTCTGTTATCATAGACATTTGCATCGCATACATCTATATCAGCATCGTATTTTAATCAATCAGTATAGGACAGTTTATGACCCGTTTTGTCAGTTTTAATATCAATGGTATCCGCGCTCGCCAGCATCAGCTTGAGGCAGTGCGCGAAGTAATCGATCCTGATGTCATGGGTCTACAAGAGACCAAAGTCCATGACGATCAATTTCCACTTGATGACATAAAAGGTCTAGGATATCACGTAGAGTATTTCGGGCAAAAAGGACATTATGGCGTGGCACTGCTGTCAAAAGTGGCGCCTATATTTGTACAAAAAGGCTTTCCTAGCGAAGATACCGAAGCACAAAAGCGTTTTATACATGCACGCTATGAGCTTGAAGGGCGTGAGGTTGATGTGCTCAATGGTTATTTTCCACAAGGAGAGAGCCAAGACCATCCGACCAAATTTCCGATGAAGCGTGCTTATTATGCAGATTTAATGGCTTATATTGATACACTAAAGGCAGAAGGTCGTTCGATCATTGTCATGGGTGATATGAATATTGCGCCAGAGGACATCGATATCGGTATCGGTGAGGTCAATGCAAAGCGCTGGTTAAAAAATAGAAAAACCTCATTTTTGCCAGAGGAACGCGAATGGTACTCAGCATTAATGTCGCGTGAGTTGACCGATACGTACCGTTTGCATTATCCAGAGAGTACAGAGTTATATAGTTGGTTTGATTATCGCAGCCGCGGCTTTAATGATGAACCCAAGCGCGGTTTACGTATTGATCATATTTTATGCACCTCAGACCTCGTTAGTGAATGCATTGGTGCTGGCATCAGCTATGAGCTGCGTGCGATGGAAAAACCCTCAGATCATGCGCCAATCTGGTCGGCATTTGATCTAAAAAAACTGTAATATTCAGATATATAGTCAATCCACTATAAAGGCGTTACGGCGTTAACCTCGCTTGAAGTATGACATATACATCTGCACTCGGTTGCCTTGTACCACCTTTAAATTGGATCAACTATAGTGTTTATTACATCACCTAAAAACAACGATAAAAATTGAAAAATAAGGATTTTATTATGGCTGTTGGAAACGTAGCAGTACCTAACACAATCTATCCCATCGATGGCGTCAAGCTTAGCGCAACCGCAGCAGGGGTACGCTACAAAAATCGTGATGATTTGGTCGTGATTGAAATCGCTGAACAGGCCACGACCGCAGTTGTCACGACCAAAAATACATTTTGCGCCGCGCCTGTACGTATATTACGTGAGCACTTTACCAAGGCTAGTCCGCGTTATCTGGTAACCAATACAGGTAATGCAAACGCAGGGACGGGCGCTGATGGCAAACGCCGCGCTACTGAAATCTGTATTGCCTTGGCTGAAAAAGCTGGCGTAGAGGCTAATACAGTATTGCCATTTTCTACTGGCGTGATTGGCGAACCATTAAATAGTGACGCGGTCATTGCAGGTTTAGACGATGCGTTAGCAAACTTAGCCTCTGATAACTGGTTGGCTGCTGCTAACGGTATCCGAACGACAGATACTGTCCCTAAGCTTGCTAGCCAAAAAGTCGACGTTGCAGGTACTAGCTATCATATCACTGGCATGTCAAAAGGCTCAGGCATGATACGTCCAAATATGGCGACTATGCTGGGTTATGTCGCAACCGATGCCAATATCGCCGCTGATCTGTTGCAAGAGATGCTCAGCGCTATCAATGAACAGTCGTTTAACCGTATTACCGTTGATGGGGATACATCGACCAACGACTGCTGCGTGTTGATTGCGACAGGCGCTGCCAGCTCAGAGGTGATTGATAGTCCAGCGCATCCGCATTATCAGGCCGTTTTTGATGCACTGCGCGACGTGTTTGTACGTTTGGCACAGCTCATTGTCCGTGACGGTGAAGGGGCGACCAAGTTTATGACCGTCAAAGTGACTGGCGGGCAGACCACGCAAGAGTGCTGCGATGTGGCTTATGCTGTGGCGCATTCGCCGCTGGTAAAAACGGCATTCTTTGCGAGTGATGCAAACTGGGGGCGCATCTTGGCGGCAGTCGGTTATGCTGGTATTGACGACCTAGACACCGAGCAAGTTGATGTGTATTTAGATGAGGTGATGATTTGTCAAAATGGCGGTGTCGCGCCCAGCTATACAGAAGAAGCAGGTAAGGCCGTCATGAGCCGCGCTGAGATTACTATTCACATTGATTTGGCTCGTGGTGATGCTAGCGATACGGTGTATACCTGCGATTTGTCATACGACTATGTCAAAATAAACGCTGACTATCGCAGTTAGAAACGGTCTTAAAAGTTTCAATCTTGACAGATTTTTTAAATCTATTTATAAAAAGCCAGAGTGATTATTGCTCTGGCTTTTTTATGTCTAATACTAAGCTGTTATCAAATTACTCTTTTATTCAATACGCTTTATTAACATCAGTTGCAAAAGCTGACGTTACTTTACAAAGCAGTCATAGAGAGTAAGGTGAATTGCGACCTATACTTGCTGGGGTAAACAGATGATATTCACTACATCGCTAGTAAAGCTGGCTAGAGATTTCAATTAGCGTGACTCTAAATATCATCATGATAGAAAGAAGCTTTGTTGTATGAAGAAATGCAGTAGAGTTTTTAAAACAATAAATTTAGATAGAAAATGAAGAATTATTACCAATTATCTGAGGATTGAATAATGAAAAGATTAGCACTTGCAGCATTGATGACAACTTTTGCTCTTACTGGTTGTTCTACTATGGACATGGACAATGAACGTACAATGGTTGTAGAAGGACAGCCTATGAACGTCAAAGTGGTAAATATTCCAAGTTTTGAAGTAGAAATCGCACCGCGTAAAGCAGTTTGTGACCTGACTGCAACAGACGGTACGATGGTTGAATCACAGTGCCTACAGTATCGCCAAACTTATCAGAAAAACTACACCACTTTAAGTGGTAACATTCAAGGCTTCACTTATGAGCCAAACTACCGTTATGTATTAGATGTACGCCAAGAAGCAGTCACTGCTGAAGGATCTAATGTGGTCAAACCAGTTTGGATTTTAAACGAAGTCGTTTCAAAAACTGCTGAATAGTACAGCTTGAAAGTATACAACTAGGGCGTGTTGAACATTTGCAAATAGGCACTGCTGATCGCTAAAACTGTTCCAGACAAGGCACAAAGCGACGATAATGCAGATGCCTTAGCGAGATTTGTAACG
>NZ_DDNS01000003.1:66260-96671 GCF_002341255.1 Psychrobacter sp. UBA2514 | reverse complement strand
CCGCACCCTTTCACCCTTACCGATGACATTGGTGTCTTGCGACAATCAACTAAGTCAAAGGCGGTCTACTCTCTGCTGCACTGGTCGTCAGATTACTCTGCCCAGCCGTTAGCTGGCACGCTGCCCTATGTAGCCCGGACTTTCCTCCCCTGCTCATCTGTTGCCAGTGTACAGCGGCGATCGCCTAGTCTACCAAGCGCGCTAGTATAGCAAAACTAACGCCTGTATGGGAATGTCTTTTCGGCTTATTTTTAGAATGACTTTAATGACCTTAAAAGCACTTTAAACACTTAGATAAACGCTGTTGGCAAGGTTATGTCAGCATTATCTGAATGTTTATTTGCTTGTTTGGCCAAAACCAGCCAGTGAGCTTTGGGATAATGGCAAGCCAAATACGCCTGCAAAAAATCAATGGTACTATTTGCAATCTCAGCATCCGTTTGTTCAGCATCATCATGGATATGATTGTAAATCACACTATGGATCATTAAGCCGCGCGATTTTATGGCTTCTAAACTGAGTAACGTATGATTAATACTGCCCAGTCGGCCAGAGGTGACCAAGACGATAGGATAGCCTTGTTCAGCGATATAATCCAAGGTTAATAGTTGCTCATTTATCGGTACCAGTAGCCCGCCTGCCCCTTCAAGCAACACCAACTCATAATCGGCTTGCAATACGTTGGTGGCATCGGTAATCACATTGATGTTAAGAGGCTGATTGGCCAATGCTGCGGACAGATGCGGTGACGCAGGCTTCTCATAGCGATAAGGACAGGTGGTAAAGTCCAAATCGCATGGCTGTAATGGCATCTGCATCAATTGACGGTGACTTAAAATATCATCCGCAATGCCTAGTTCGCCATCTGCTTGTTTACTGATGCCTGTTTGTACCAACTTTTGCGTGATAACGTTGACGCCTTGCTGCATTAATGATTTGGCAAGCAGACCCGTGGCATAGGTTTTGCCAATATCGGTATCAATGCCGGATACAAATAGCACGCTCATGGTTAACCTCGATGTTCTAAATATTTACGTACTACTTTTAGCAGCGCTTGGCATAAGGTGGTCAGCTCATCATCAGTAATCACATAAGGCGGCATGATATACACCAACTTACCAAAGGGTCTGACCCAGATACCATTATCAATCAATAAGGATTGAAAAATGGGCATATCAACAGCGTCTTCTAACTCAATCACCGCCACTGCCCCCAAACAACGTACCTCGGCTACACCTGCCAGCTGCGCAGCTGGCGTCAGGGCTTGCTCCATCGTACGTTGCATACTGGCAGTACGCGTTTCGATATCATAAGACAGGATCAAATCAATCGATGCACAGGCGACCGCACAGGCGAGCGGATTACCCATAAAGGTCGGACCATGCATCAGCGCTGGATAGTCGCTATTGTGAATGGTATCGGCAATTTTGCGGGTACATAGTGTTGCGGCAAAAGTCATGTAGCCGCCGGTCAGCGCCTTGCCAATGGTCATGATATCAGGGCTGATGCCAGCATGTTCACACGCAAATAGTTTGCCACTACGCCCAAACCCAGTAGCAATCTCATCGGCAATCAATAGTACATTATGCTTATCGCACAGTTGACGCAGCAATTGTAGATATTCAGGACTATAAAAACGCATACCACCTGCGCCCTGAATAATCGGCTCGATAATAAATCCTGCCAGCTGCGCGCCATACTCTGCAAAAAACTGAGCTAATGTTTCACGATCATCTACTGTCAATACGCGATCAAACCCAAGTGGCGGCGCAGGAACGAAATGTTGCATCGGTAATTGCTTGCCATACAGACTGTGCATTCCATTGATAGGATCACAGACACTCATGGCATGCCAAGTATCTCCGTAATAGCCTGAATGGGTTGACGCAAACTGCTGCTTGTTTGGGCGCTTGGCAGCCACTTGATATTGCAGCGCCATTTTTAGTGCCACTTCTACGGCGATACTGCCACTGTCCGCATAAAAAATAGCGTCAAGGCTAGAAGGCACAATATCGAGTAGCTTTTTGCCCAAGTCTATCGCTGGCTGGTGGGTCAAGCCACCAAACATCACATGCGCCATTTTCCCCAGCTGCTGAGTCAGTGCGTCATTTAGCTTAGGATGATTGTAGCCATGGACGCTCGCCCACCATGACGACATACCATCAATTAAGCGCGTGCCGTCTTCAGTAATGATATAAATCCCTTCAGCGCGATCGATAACGATATTGGAATAGATGGGTGGTAGGCTGGCATATGGATGCCATAAGTGCCGTTGATCAAACTCATTCGTTGCTTGGATGGCTGTGGTGATCGTGGTTTTTTTGGTCATCGTATTGTCCCTAAAACGTTGTAAACCCAAACGTCATCAATCGCTTATCAAGATTTTATTGACCTGTAATACGCTTGTATTTGGCTAATAAATCATTTTCTGTCTCGACATGATTGGGGTCATGAGGGATACAGTCGACGGGACAAATCACCACGCATTGTGGCTCGTCAAAATGTCCGACACATTCTGTGCATAGATCCGGATCAATGACATAAATATCATCGCCTTCTGAGATGGCCTCATTGGGGCAAGCAGGCTCACACACATCACAGTTAATGCACTCATCAGTGATTAATAGCGCCATAAACTGCTCCTTATATTTTTGCTCATATTAGCCCTATCTGGCTGCGCTTGACTGTTTTAGCAAGTGCTAGCAGAGTATTTTTGATGCAGCATCTTTTAGTTACTATTTAATTTTTTGTCAAAAGCTTGCAACACACAAGGTGGGACAAATTTACTGACATCGCCACCGAGTTTGGCAATTTCACGAATCATCGTAGATGAGATAAATGAATAGTTCTGAGAGGGGGTCAAAAATACGGCTTCAAAGTTTTCATCCAGCTCGCGGTTCATATTGGCCAGTTGAAACTCGTACTCAAAATCGGACATCGCTCGCAGCCCGCGCAGCACGGCGGTGGCGTGTTTTTCGCGCATAAAATCAACGAGCAACCCTTCAAAGCCAATCACCGAGACTTGCGGCAAATCGGCAAATACGGTCTCGACTAAAGCAACGCGCTCTTCAAAATTAAATAGAGGTTTTTTATGATGCCCCGAGGCAACCGCGATCACAACCTCATCAAAGAGCTTGGTTGCGCGTGTCACCAAATCCACATGACCATTGGTAATGGGATCAAACGTACCAGGATATAGAATTTTGGTGTGTAGCTTTGAGGAATTAGGAGAAATAGAATGGCTCATAGCATGGCTAATATAATCGGTAATATTAGGCCATATGCTAGCAAATTTTGCTCAAACTTAATACTTATCTGCTACATTTGTCCTAACAGCCGATTTACCTTTTCACCAGAGGCTTTGATACAATAGGCGGTTCGACTCATCTGACTTATAATCCAAATAAAATTCAATACCATTGAATGGGTTAAGATGAGGAATTAGTAGGACTGGTCAAATAAGGCGCCTGTGTTTTTAGGCAATCCTTATGGAGAAATTATGTCAAAAAAATCAAAAAAACCTGATAATCAGATTTGCGCCAATAAAAAGGCGCGTCATGAATATTTTATCGAAGAAACCTTTGAAGCGGGACTGGCATTGCAAGGCTGGGAAGTCAAAGCCATTCGTGCAGGAAAAATGACCATCACTGAAGCGTACGTCATATTTCGCAATAACGAAGCTTTCTTATTTGGTGCGCACATTCAGCCATTACTATCGAGCTCTACGCACGTTAGTCCAGACAGTATTCGTACCCGTAAACTGCTGCTCAATCGTCGTGAAATCGAAAAACTGTCTGGAGCAATCAATCAAAAAGGCTACGCTTGCGTACCGCTGTCTTGCTACTGGAAAAACTCGCTAGTGAAATGCCAAATCGGCCTCGCACTAGGTAAAAAGCAGCATGACAAACGTAAGACGTTAAAAGATCGTGACTGGGAACGTGATAAGCAGCGTGGTTTCAAGCAGCACTTGGGTTAATATTCATTCAAGTATTGTCGAACAATCATTATAAAAAAGGACGGCTCAGTAAATATTGAGCCGTCCTTTTTTGTACCTTATTAATGCTTATATAGTCAGTTCAAAACAAAAATATCATAAGTTCCAAAGCGCTACTGGGATGAATTTTTCACAGACTCTGTGTATACAGCACGCAAGGAAAATTTATACCAGTAGCGCCATAACATTTTTAAATTGAATCTACTATACTTATCAACTGTTAACACTCGTGACTGACAATACTCATTAACTACCATACTAGCCGCTTACGCGACCTGCCCCTTGATTGATGATGGCACACTTTTACGAGCGCGAAGCTGCTTTATCCCATGAGCAATCAAACAAGCAATACCCAACCAGATCAACCCATAGCTATAAATCATTGCTGATTCAAACGGATTGCCGAGCACCGTCACCGCCAATATAAATAGCAATGCAGGTTCTATATAACTCATCATGCCATAGACATTGACGGGTAGCATTTGGCTGGCATCAATATTGGTTTTCATTGCTAGGATGCTCAAAACGCCAAGACCAACTAACATCATGATCAAAAATCCAGACCCTGCTACCATTGCCAAATTGCTAGGTGCAAAAAAGTACAAGTAACCAAGCGCAAATGGGGCAAACAAGGTCAGATCGACCAGCATACCAGTGATGGCGTCAATGCCTTGGAGTCTACGCACGATATAATATATCGGATAAGTACCACACACCCACAATGTCGCCCAAGAAACACTCTGCGTACGAATGATTTCACTACATACCCCTACCGCCGCAAATGCGACCGCAAGCCACTGTAGACGACTGAGCTTTTCGCCGAACAGCAGGCAACCGAACACCACCATCATGAGTGGAAACAAAAAATAGCCCATCGCGGTTTGTACACCTTGCCCATTGACCGGTGCCCACATAAATAGCCAAAGCTGACTCAAAAATATCGGCGTAGGTAGTAGTAACCATGCCCACTGTTTGACTGAGCGCAAAGCACGCAATTTATCGATGTGCATGCCTAGCCGTCCACTTATCAATAAGTAGCCAACCAACACCGCCCACATTGACAGCATACGCCAGATAAACACTTGTGTGCCTGACAAAGGCGTCAGAAAGCTGCTATACGCATAGAGCACACCAAACAAAATATTGGATAAGATGGCAAATGACACTCCCAACATCAGCGTGCGCTGCTGCGTGTTACCAGTCGTCCAAATCGCAGGCAATGGCAAACGTGAAGTAGTGGTTGCTAGCGCATTAGCGAATACATTGGAGAGCATTGAGATAGACATGATAAGCACCGTAGTTATTAGTAGATGATAAAAAAACAATTACTCGCTCTTTTTTTAAAGCAGCTCTGATTGGTACGGTCTATTTTACTAGAGTGCTTTGATATATTATCTCTATAAAAATGTATTTATGGATAAATTTATCAAAATGATGTCATATAAATAACTATTTTCTTAAATTTAAATTATTAGTGATAATATTTATAATCGAAAACCTAATAATCATAATTAATGAGGGTACATTATCATGAGCCATATCCTAGACAGCACTGATAAAGCTATTTTGAATTTATTGCAAGACGATGCGACATTACCGCTTAAAACTGTCGCAGAACGAGTGCATGTGTCTGTTGCCACTGCTCAGCGTCGCATTCAAGCATTGATAGATAGCGGCGTGATTACCAAGCAAGTCGCCATCGTTAATCCTAATAAAGTGGGTTACGGTCTGACCGCAGTGGTGATGATAGAAATGGAGCGCTCCAACACATCAATGCAGCGCCGGTTTGAGCGTTTGATGGATTCGCAAACACAGGTGATGAGCTGTTATGAAGTATCTGGCGATTTTGATTTTATGCTGATGGTCAATGCCAAAAACATGAGCGACTACCACCAGTTCACCCGTAGCTTGCTGACTTACGAAAACAATGTACGCAATTTTAAGAGTCAGTTTGTGATGAACTTTACCAAGAGTGGAACCAAGATTACCTTAGACTAAATACATCTACCTGTATTAGTTGAGTTGGTATCAGCTTTTTTATTAATAATTGGTGTTTAAACTGCATTCAAAACTTGTAGAAAATTAACATAAGTTGGATAATATTAGCAATTTTTATTCACCGTAGTAGACAAGGAAGCCTGAGCATGACCTCTCAATCAGACTACCCTCATAAAATAAACAGCAGGTACAGCACTCTAAACCAAATACGCCCAAAAGCTTTGGTAACAGGAACCATGTTGGCTTCAATGCTTGCAATGTCAGGCTGTGCGACCAGCTCATTGCTAGAAAGTAATGACCATATCATCACGACCAAGCAGACATTGTCAGAAGATCAAGTGATCGCTTTTGGCCGTCCGGCGCAAGCATTACCAAAAACGCCAAATGCAACGATGGTTATCGTTGGTGAAAAAAACAGCTACGTACTCACCCAAGGTGGGACTGAGATGACCAGTTTGCTCAGCAATCTGACACAAAAAAACATTCACGTTGACAATGACATGAATTTTTATGTCCCCAATAACGATGGACACTTCCAAGGGGAGATGAAGCTGTCTTATGCCAAACTAAAAGACGAGTTTGGACGCTCAGATTATCAGTTCTTTTTACAAAATAATGCCCGAGAGTGTACCTCAGCCAGTGATCAACGTATTGGTGCCCAGCGTTTTTGTTTTAATGTCCCCGTGAAAGGTGCCATATATCCGCAAGTGAGTAATTTAAGCTTGATTCAGTCAAATTATCGCGCTCTAACCAAGCCTTATACGGTAAGCTTTTATACTCAAACGCAGCAAAAAAACACAAACCGTCATGGACCAAATAGCGCACAAAAACTGGTGCTGCTGCCCTTTGCCCTTGCATTTGATGTGGTGACTTTCCCGCTTCAATTATTAGATAATTAAAAGCTATCAGACAGCGCACTGACTCACCTGAAACCATAAGGTACGTTACGAGGCGATATCCGTACTTGCTCGTAACGTGCTCACTTGATAGGTTAAAATAATTTTTCAACAATGGCTTTTGGATAACTTTGCTTGGCCGTTTGTGCCGCTTGAAACAGTATCTCATCTGCCTCTACAGGACCAGTAATATCGCACAAGCACACGTAGGCAAGCTGCATCAGATTGTTTAACAGGTGCTCATTGTCCGGTACAGGTGGACGATTACCTTCCAAAAATTGATTGATATTGATGTGGTGCCCTTTGAAGGTGCGTTCTTGCGAAACAGTTTGGTGCATACTATGAAAAAAGCTGCGACTATCTGCTGCCGTTAGCTGACTGCGCAGCGCTTCAATCACGGTATAAAATGCGAGAACGGACTCAGAGATAGGTACGGGTGCATTGATTGTCTCGTTATGGCCATTGTGACTGTCAGACTCCACTGTCTGCTGACTATCCACTTGCAACGTAGCCCAAAAGCCTTTACGAATTTTAGATTTGTGATCTTGTAGTTCAGGATAGCGCCTTGTCGCATCCAACACACACTGCTGCATCATTTTGACAGAGACAGTTGAGTACTGTTGCCACTGCCTCTTGAGCAGGCGCACCTCTTCAGGATGTAAATACTCTGACAGCACCTCTGCCATCGCAGACACGGTTTGGTCGACGGATTGAGTATCAATATTCATCAGCTCTCTCCTATAAATGCCGCTCTGTTAGGCTTTTCGCATCGAACATCTGCTTTTGGAATTCAGGATAGCCGAGCTCGGCATGCTCGGTATAATCAAGGCCACGCTGCTCATGTAAGCGGCTGGCCTTTAACCCAAAGCTCATATCAATCAGCTTATACATCACAAGACCAAGCCCTAGCCCCCATGCCAGTGCTACTCCCACGCCTAGCGCTTGTACGCCAATTCGTGATAGGTTGAATAAATCCTCTGTATAAAACAATCCAGCCGCGAGTGTGCCCCATGCACCGCCGAATCCATGCACTGCCACCGCTGATACCACATCGTCTATTTTGAGCTTCAATAATGCTTGCGTGGATAAAATATAGACCACAGAGGCGATGGCACCGATGACAACGGCGAAAACAGGCGTTGTTGTGGCACAGCCTGCCGTGATAGACACCAGACCAATCAAACTGGCATTGACACTATCACTGAGCAAAATGGCTTTGCTCATTGTCCGAGCAATCAGCATGTAGCTCACCACCGCACTGACCGCAGCGATAAAAGTATTGACGGCAATCAAGCCAATATTTCCAGTGATAGATAATGTCGATCCAGCATTGAAGCCGAACCAACCAAACCATAAGATAAACCCGCCAAGCGCCAATAGCGTCATGTTGTGACCTGCGATGAGTCTTGGCGTACCATCAGGGGCAAAGCGCCCCAGTCTTGGCCCAATGATTAAGATGCCTGCCAGTGCCAACCAGCCCCCGATAGAATGCACCACGGTCGACCCAGCAAAATCGATAAAACCAAGCTCAGCTAGCCAGCCTGACCCGCCGAAATACCCACCCCAGACCCAGCTGGCAAACACAGGATAGATAAATAGACAGATCAAACAGGCGGCGACTGCATAGCCGATAAACGAGACACGCTCTGCCATGGCACCACTCGCGATGGTCACCGCTGTCGCCGCAAACATCATCTGAAAGAACATCAGTGCCCAGTCCATATTGGACAGATTGACTGGCATAAAATGATCGGTACCGACAAACCCCGAATTATTAGTACCCATCATCAACCCAAAACCCACCAAATAAAACGCCAGACCACCGATACACATGTCGGTGTAGTTTTTCATCATCACATTGACGGCGTTCTTGGCACGCACGGAGCCGCTCTCTAGTAGCGCAAAACCTGCCTGCATAAAGAACACCAAAACCCCGCCCCAAACAATCCAAGCGATGTTTTGATATTCGAGTAGCTGCGCCACCGTCAATGTGTCAGCCGCGGCCGCTTGTGCACTGGCGATCGTGCCAAACAATAGCGTCCCCAGCATAAGTATCTTGTGCAGTAATGTTCTTAGTAGCTCTTTTATCGCATTCAGCCCAACAGATGATGTTCTCATTTTATCTCCAAACACTTATCTATCCGTTCAATTTTTATCGGTGCACCATTTTCACTCATGAATGCACACAAATAAGCCCTAACGGGGTTGGAGCAAAAGCTATGCCAAAAGCTATGGATGAAAATCAGAACGGCTAACAAACATGAGAAAACAAATGATTAGTGCTGACCGAACCCATACTTTGATAACTGCACTTTAACAACCATGCTTGCGACAATGTGACGGTTCTGCTGAAACCATTTTTACCATTGTTTGGTTGGGCTAGTCGCTTACTTTGCATAAGCAGTTTATCTCGCGCTATCAATAACTTATCGGCAATCACCACTCATAGAATAGGTCGCATAGTGAAGGTGATTCATGTTAAAATGAGCGCTTTTAAATCAGCCTTTATTATCAATGATGAATAAAGGTTGTATTTTTAGTGCCATTTTCTAATTAACAGGTCCGCCCATGTCTGCCAATACCATTGCCCGCACTGCCTTTAAACAAGGCACCAAGCCACTTTATGATTATGACAAACACTGGGCGAGCTGCTACGAGCCTGCGCCTTATCTGCCGATGAGCCGCAAAGAAATGGACGATCTGGGCTGGGATGCTTGCGATGTTATCATCGTCTCAGGCGATGCCTATGTCGATCACCCAAGCTTTGGTATGGCGATTATCGGTCGCTTGCTTGAGTCACAAGGCTTTCGCGTCGGTATCATCGCGCAGCCTGATTGGAAGAGCAAAGACGCCTTTATGGAGCTTGGCAAACCTGTCTATGCGTACGGCGTGACCGCTGGCAATATGGATAGTATGATCAACCGCTATACCGCCGATCGTAAAATCCGTAGTGATGATGCCTACTCTCCTGGCAACGTGGCTAATAAGCGCCCTGACCGCGCGGCTATCGTCTATAGCCAGCGCTGCCGTGAAGCCTATCCTGATGTGCCTATTATCTTGGGCGGTATTGAGGGCAGCTTACGCCGTATCGCGCATTATGACTATTGGTCAGACAAAGTGCGCCGTAGTATTTTGCTCGATGCGCGTGCGGATGTCTTACTCTATGGTAATGCTGAGCGCGCCATCGTCGATGTCGTACATGGTCTGTCAAAAGGCTATAGCTTTGAGCAAATGAGTAAGCTACGCGGTACAGCGTATTTATTGACCCCAACGCGTCGTCATTGGCAAGCGGATATGACTGAGGTCGCTAGTAACGATGTCGATACCGTTGGCCGTGTCGATCCGATCATCAACCCGTATGTCATGACCGAAGACGTTGATAGCTGCTCAATTGAGCAGAACAAACCATCGGACTCGCCTGTCGGGCAAGCCATGCCGTCATCAATGTCGTCACAGTATCAAGGTTTTGTCGCTGAGCCCGTCACTGACAAAATCATTAATGCCGACCAAGTGGACACTGATACCCAAGTGGTACAGATGCGCGGCTTTGACAGTGCGTTTAATAAGCCAAAAACCGCCCGCAAGCATAAAATCAAAATGCCCCCACGTGAGCAAACGGTGATTCGTCTGCCTGACTATGAGCATGTCAAATCTGACCCTGTGCTTTATGCGCATGCCAACCGTATCTTACATTTAGAGACCAATCCGGGTAACGCTCGCGCGCTGGTGCAGCGTCATAGTAGCGGTGCAGGTAACTCGCATACTTCTATCGATGTCTGGCTGAACCCACCACCGATTCCACTCTCGACAGAAGAGATGGATTATGTGTTTGACCTGCCCTATGCCCGTCTGCCGCACCCAAGCTATGGCGATGCGCGTATCCCTGCTTATGACATGATCAAGTTTTCGGTCAATATCATGCGCGGCTGTTTTGGTGGTTGTACCTTCTGCTCGATCACCGAGCACGAAGGCCGTATCATCCAAAACCGTTCAGAAGACTCAATCTTGCGTGAAGTCGAAGCGATTCGTGATACTGCACCCAACTACACTGGCGTGATCTCTGATCTTGGTGGGCCAACGGCCAATATGTATCGTCTGAGCTGTAAAGACGAGACGATTGAGAAAAACTGCCGTAAACCGTCTTGCGTCTATCCTGATGTCTGCGAAAACCTGCTGACCGATCACAGTAATTTGACCAAACTGTATCGCAAAGCCCGTGATATCAAAGGCGTGAAAAAAATCCTTATCGCGTCTGGTCTGCGTTATGATTTGGCGGTTAAAGATCCTGAATACGTCAAAGAGCTGGTCACGCACCACGTCGGTGGCTATCTAAAAATCGCCCCTGAACACTCAGAAGACAACGTATTGTCAAAAATGATGAAGCCTGGCATGGGCACGTATGATGAGTTCAAAGCCATGTTCGAGCGCTTTAGTGCCGAGGCGGGCAAAGAGCAGTACCTCATCCCTTACTTTATCGCCGCGCACCCTGGCACCACCGATGAAGATATGATGAACCTTGCGCTGTGGCTCAAACGCAATGGCTTTCGCGCGGACCAAGTACAGGCATTTTATCCAAGCCCGATGGCGACCGCCACGACCATGTATCACACGCACAAAGACCCGCTGCACAAAATCAACCGCGAGCAAGGCGATGTGACCATCGTCAAATCGGGCAAACAGCGTAAATTGCACAAGGCATTCTTGCGCTATCACGACCCAAAAAACTGGGCGCTACTACGTGACGCGCTAAAAGCCATGGGGCGCAGTGACTTGATTGGCAAGAGCCGCGCTTGTCTTATCCCGCCATTTAACGCAAGCTTAGAAGGGCGTGACGCGGGGCAAGACAGCTACCAATCGGCACGCAAAAAGAACAGTCGCCTAGGCAATGACTCAGTGAAGCGTAGCAACAACTCGTCAAACAACAACGCTGCAAACCGTGCTGGCACAAGCAAAAATACGGTCGGGAAAAACAGTAAGAAAAAAGTCAGTAAAGGCAATTTCCAAACTCAGCATACAGGTCTGCCACCGCGCAAAACCAAATAGCTTGATAAGAAATAGCATTAAAATATGATCTAAACGTCGGTCGTGTTAAATCCATAAAAAGCCCCTACCAGCGCTCAGTTGATAGGTGCTTTTTTATCTGACTTATTAATGAATAAAAATTCAAATGATTATCGTTTATCTTTCAATAGGCTGGCGATGGTAAGTTACATTTGTCATTGATTGGGTAACGAAGCTAATAGGTAATGAACAATTTCTAACACGGCAATACTTCGTTTTCGCTACTATAAGCCTCATATGCTAAACGCATTATTAAGAACAAGTAAATGACACCAGTAATACTTTGGAGAAAATGATGAATACCATCACTAAAATTGCAACTGCCCTACCTGCGCTTGCCTTACTGAGCGCTTGTGCCACGACTGCCTCTACCACGCCAGAGACGACTGATACCCCTGCGCCAGAAAAAGTCACTGCCGCTTATGACCGCATGGCAGCAGCCCCATATACCTGTACCGATGGCAGCACCATCATGGCAAAACAGTCTATTAACAAAAAACAAGTCATGCTCAATGCCACCTTACCTAAAGTAAAATGGACAGAGCAAAAGCTCGTCTTAAACGGTGATGTAAAAGGCGACGTCGCAAGCTATGTCAACGACTCAAATCCAAAAGCGGTCTATGCGTGGCACATGAAAGGTGACAAAGGAATCTTTGCAATGAAATGGGCAAGCGGTCAAGAATATAAAGTAAACTGCCAACTCTAATCAATCAAAGATAAGCAGCACTCTATCAAAAGTAAAACAGTCGCCCTAGAGTGGCTGTTTTTTATGCGTGTTCTTTATACACATCTTCTCTCTGATGATTATGAATATCATCAGTGCTGGTTTGTTTTGCTAGAGAAGCACACCGAAACCTGTCAAAATAGCCTTTAGCACCAATTAATGATGATCAATAATAAAAAGGATAACCCGATGGCGACGCGTCTGATAACGATGATGGTAATGGCAGCTGCTAGTATGTGGACGCTAACAGGCTGCGATAATAACACCGAAACCCCTAACCAAGCCTCTAAAACAGCGGCGACCGCATCAGACTCGTCAACACCCGCAGCCGATCAGATAGACTGGTCGCTAGTCGATAGCGGGACAAAGCCTGCCGATCCCACCAACTATAAGTATCCATTTGCAATCGACAGTCAAAACGTCCGTGACTATGCAGAGTACTTCGATGTGGACGCGGCGACAGCGCAGCACAACCTCACTATCAGTATGGCAAGTAACGAAGCGCTATCCAAAGCCTTGGATCAGCTGAGCGAAACCTATGTCTCACATGAGCTGACCGATGGTAACGAGATGACACTGGTCATTCATACCACACCCAATGTCGCTGCCAGTCGCTATGACTATGTGTTATCAGACGACTTTGCCAAAGGGTTGATATTACCTATCGTAATCAAACCTGATGGCAAAAAAGGGGATGCTAAGGCGCATGCTGAGATGGTTGAATAGTGTGGATAGTAATTTCCATAGAATAGCAGCATAGATGTTAACCCATGCTGCTATTCTGCTTGAGCCTTTTATTAGAAATATAACTTACTTATACCATTCCTGCTTTATAGCTTCAAAATCTAAATCCCTCCACTCTTCCTTCCATAGCTTCCAGTATGGAATATCATTCGATGAAGGAGGGGTTATACATTTATTAATCTGAATAATTGAAGGAAGTACAACTGAATCCCCTATCAATAATCCTTCGCCCGCTTTAAAAGCAGGCATCATATTTATTAAACTACCTAATGTATCGGGTAATAATTTTTTAACATAGCTTTGATCATTAGGATTAGTTAGTCGCATTGCAATGAAGTTATTACATTGCGAGAAAATAGTTTCAGATATCTCGGAAGGTCTTTGGCTAGCTAGAAGCAAAGAAATACCATATTTCCTACCTTCTTTAGCAATCCTTTCAATTGAATGCTTCGATGCACGGAATTTTATTAACTCGCTTTTTGGTACATATTTATGTGCTTCTTCATAAACCAATAAAATTGGAATATCATTATTGATAGTTTCATCAGGATTTCGATCACACCTCAGACGTTTATAAATATATCCATACTCAAATATAATTCTAGAAATTAGAGATACTGTAACACTAAGCACCTCAAAAGGGACACCGCTTAAATCAATAATAGTTACGTTTGAAATACTGTCTCCAGAACAACCCATCAATTGCTTCAAAGTATCCTCAAAGCTTATTTCTTTTGATTTTTGACCTAAAAGAAAGTCTAGTCTTTTGTCGTTTACCTTACTACTGAGCCTATTCAAAAAATTTATTAACGTACCATTAAGAGTACCGCTAGCAGTAGTAGTAATACACTCTATGTCATCACTAAAAAGCTTATACTCTGTAGATTCCGAAAAATCAAATTCTTCTTGATCAGACGTTCTCCAAATTATTCTATGATCTTTATCTCTTTTTTCATTATTCCTATTTCTAATATAACTAAGCACTTCATCTAAGTTAAAAAAAGATGGGAAATCATAGTGAATCTTATCCTTTTTTAAAGGATCATCACAGTGAAATTTTCTATTATTCACAACTGCCTGTTTAAAAACATTACGTTGATTATGATCATTAATTTCTGTATCTAAGAAAAGATCTTCTAACTCATCACTATTAAGCATCCAGTAAGGTAGAACCAGACTTCCTATATCTAAGATATTTGCATCAGGAAATGCAGATCTATATTCAGAGTGAATATCAAAAATAATCACTTGAGAATTATTTAACTCAAAATCTCCATCTTTTTGGGAAATAGCTTTTTGAAGTATTGTAGATACTGTATGAGACTTTCCTGATCCTGTTGATCCCACGATAGCTATATGTTTATTGAAAAATTTATTACCATCCACAGGCACATTTATACTTTCGTTAGAAGACAATTTAGAGAAACAAAACTCATTTTCCTTCACAATAGAGCTTTCATATATTTTCTTAATATCTTCAACAGTAGCAGGTTCAACCTTTTTTGGTGGAATAGCAATTGAATCTCCACCCCGAATAAAGCAATCATCTTTGATGATACCTAGCGGATGGGCTTCTAGTAAATAACTACGTTTACCATCATCATTTACTTCAATTGAGAAATTCTCGATTATACCAATAAGCATCACATTTTCATTATCGGATATTCTTAAATAAGAACCAACTTTAAGAGATTCATCAGCTAAACTAAATTCTTTCAAATCATCTACAGAAATTTTTACCTTATCTGGAGATACTGCAATAACTTCAGCATTTAATCTTCCATTGATATCAATACATACTGTATCCATCAGATTACTTCCTTAATGTCTTTAATCTCTTTTAGTTCAATCCTAATATGTTTCATATTATCATTTTCATAATATAGTCGGTTCACTATAAAATCGATACAATAAGATTAAACGCTATTTTGCGCAGCCTCTGGAGACGTAGTCACAGCAAGCAAGAAAAATAGCGTTTAATCAAATGAATTTATTATCCTGTATCGTTTTTATTTAGACTTAACTATAGAAAAACGGTTCATCTATATAAAACTGATAAATACATACCATTTTATCACTAAATTTTAATATCGTTTTCAAGTCTTCAATATTATTCAAAAATTTTATTTCTATTGGATTTTCATAGCTGATAGCCTGTAACATAAATCTTGGTGAGAAATCTGCACCTTGAAAGTAATACCCATCAATAAATTTTCTTCCAGCACTTGTTAAATATTTTTTTATTTCAATAATTTCTTTTTCTTCTATATTTTTTATAAAAATAAATGGACAAAACCTGTCAGGCGTTCTTTTAGTTAACTTACTATATTTTTTGGAAATTAATAATATTAGCTCTATCAAATCCGCTCTGTCATAACTATTAATATCCACCTCTAATAGGAAAAACCTATTAAAGCTTTCAACATTTAAAGCAGAAAATATATTCTTTTTTAAATTTTTTAGATGCTGATTTTTTCCTTTTATCTCAACAAACCATTTATTGAATATAATTTCCTTCTTATTGATATTTCTTAAAAAATCTGATTTTGAAACCTTTCTATCATTAACATTAGACTGTATAGATAAATTCTTTATTTCATTTAAAGCATTTTTATAGTAGTAATTCTCAGCCTCAAATCTTTCGCAATTAAATATCCTCTCCATATTTTCAAATATTATTTCTAATTGACTACTATACTCCGTAGCATAGACATCAATATCTAAAATAGAAATAAATTCCTCTAACTCATTATCTGTAGCTTGCAGTTTCTCGTAATGTTTATGCTCAACTTCACCTTTCCTATAAGTAAGAAATGCAGACTTAAGAAGATCTAAATCAATTGTTTGTATCAGTTTATCCTGTCCAGATTTATAGTGACCGTATAGTTTATACTTAATTTTCCTACTATTATTCCTTTTTCTATTAATAAAATCATCAAACATTAGTCTAATAGGTTTAGAGATAACTGAGTGGTTATATTCAGTATTCTCATAATATTTGCATTGTATAGCAGTTATCTCACCTCCTTCCTCAATATCAAGATCTTCTATTTCTTCTACAGTTAGTATATTGCTTGGGTTTTCCTGACTAAGGATTTGAAAAATAGTGTAATCAAACTGATAAAAATAGCCTTTGATTGTATGAATAGCGCTTCTGTCACTCATTTCAAACCCTTATTTAGAATAAATTAAAAATAAATTAAGCTTTTCATAGTAAAAATCTTATAAACATATTAATTAATAATCTAAAAATAGTAAACTGGATTTTATTTTTAACCTCCAACCATCGCCAAAAACTCATCTTCACCCACTACTTTAACGCCTAACTTCTCTGCCTTCGTCAGCTTCGAACCTGCTTTTTCCCCTGCCAGTAGCGCAGTGGTTTTTGCGGAGATGCTGCCTGATACTTTTGCACCGAGCGCTTGCAGTTTGGCTTTGGCTTCATCACGCGCCATGCTCGCAAGCGCTCCGGTGATAACCCACGTCTGCCCATCGAGCGGCAAGCCATCTGCCGAGACCGCCTCGACCGCGTCCCAATGCACACCCGCTGCCTGTAGCGCGTCAATCACCTCAATGTTGTGCGGGGCGCGGAAAAACTCATGCACCAGCTCGGCGGTAATCGCGCCCACGTCGGGGGTCTGTAGTAGCGCGTCGATATCCGCCTGCATCAAGGGGGCAAGCTCGCCAAACTGCTGCGCGAGGTTTTGCGCGGTGCTCTCGCCCACGCCGCGAATGCCGAGCGCGTAGATAAAGCGCGCAAGGGTGGTGTGTTTGCTCGCTTCAATGGCGGCAAGGATGTTATTGACCGACTTTTCGCCCAGCTTTTCAAAGTTAATCAAATCATTGGTGTGCTTGTGCAGCTGATAGATATCGGCGACGGTCTTGATGAGTCCGTGCTCAAAAAAGCTAATCAGCCAGCGCTCACCAAGCCCATCGATATCCATAGCACGACGTGAAACAAAGTGAATCAGCGCCTCAGTCTGCTGCGCTGGGCAATACAGTCCGCCTGTGCAGCGTGCCAATGCCTCATCTTCTGGTAGGATGACAGGCGAATCACAGACAGGACAAGTCGAAGGTAGGGTCACAGGTTCAGAATCCGCTGGGCGCTGGTCTGCCCAAACGCGGGTGACTTTGGGTATCACATCGCCTGCGCGGTGGACGCTGACCATATCGCCTGCTCGCACGTCAAGGCGCTGGATCTCACCAAAGTTATGCAAGGTGACATTGCTGACGGTGACACCGCCGACTTTGACGGGTTCGAGCTTACCGACTGGGGTGATTTGACCCGTACGGCCAACTTGCCATTCGATATCGTTGAGACGCGTCATCACAGTCTCGGCAGGGAATTTATAGGCCGTCGCCCAGCGCGGTTCACGGGATAAGAAGCCGAGCTGCTGCTGCAAGGCAAGACTATTCACCTTAATCACCATACCATCAATCTCAAATGGCAAATCGGCACGACTTTCTATCACTGACTCATAATAAGTCTGCGCGGCGCGTGGATTGGCGACCACTTCTACAGCGCTGACGGTGAAGCCAAGCTTGGTAAGCCATGCCAGCGCCCCTGACTGGGTATCGATACTTTCAGGCAGTCCTTGATTGACCGAATAGCCATAAAATGCGAGTGGACGACTGGCGGCTATGACGGGATCAAGCTGACGTAAGCTACCAGCAGCGGCATTACGTGGATTGGCAAAGGTTTTACCTTCGCTCGCCTCGCTAAGTCGATTCAGACGCTCAAACCCCGCCTTTGGCATCAGCACTTCACCGCGCACTTCTAACAACTCGATATCAGCCGCATCGGCGATCCATAGTGGTAAATTGCGAATGGTTTTGGCATTTTGGGTAATGTCCTCACCCGTCTGCCCATCACCGCGCGTGACCGCTTGGACAAATTTGCCATGCTCATATTTTAATGAAACGGCCAATCCATCAAGCTTTAGCTCCATCTCGTATTCAGGGTTTTGCTGCGAGTCGCTAAGACGATCATTGACACGGCGCATAAAGTCACGCAAATCATCATATTCAAAGACATTGCCCAGCGATAGCATCGGGATGTCATGCGTGACTTGGGTAAAGGCCGATAGCGGCATATCGCCGACTTGATTGATTGGGCTATCTGGCTGAACCAAATCTGGATAGGCTTCTTCAATCTCAAGCAGCGAGCGGCGCAATTGATCGTATTCGCTGTCTTCTAAGATTGGATTATCAAGCACATAGTAGGCGTAGTTGTGCGTTTTTATCGACTCGATAAGCATGCGCATTTGCGAGACAATTTCTGCATTATTATTTGTGCCGTCATTGGCCGAACTGGCTATATTAGATGTTGCACTTTGTACTTGAGCAGATAGGTTTTTAGAATTATTTGGTGAGGTGGCGTCAGTCATAGTCGGGGTCTTTTTTGTCATTCAAGATGCCGATATGATAACAAGTTTGCAGGATACTCGGATATAGCCAATCCTATATAAATCAGCTACTGTGTCAGGCTCGCTCAGTCTACTATGTGTAGTACTTTCACTCACCTTCCTCGTATCTAAATTATCTTGAACCGGCTCTAGATCTTTTAAGAAACTATAGCCCATTAAAAAAGGCAAATAACGTGAATCGCTATTTGCCTTTTTAACACTCTATAATTGTTTTTAGCAGTTGATTTACTTAGCCTTCGAGCTATTCGCCTTTAAGCTTTTAGCCTTCATAGTCACGAACTTGATTACGTAGCTGCTGCTTGTATTCAGGCGTGATTGGTTGGTTCTCTTCATCGAGCATAATCGCGTCAAGATCGCTTGCCATCATATAAGCAATGCTCATCATGCTATCAAAGCTGCGCACGGCTTGAGGATGTGGCAATGATAAAAACATAACGATGCCGTTATACGTGTTGGTCGCGACACTATGCGGATCAAAGGGCGCGATACCATCGTCGGTGATACCCATCATACTAAACCACAGCATACCCGTGCCGTCTTTTTGCTCATAGCGATGGAACATATTCATCGCGCCATAGCGCAGACCATATTTATCAATCAATGCTAGCAGATCATGACCACGGATAATCGCGGTTGGACGATCGCGATATTGGTGCGGCAAGATAGTGATGTTGATGTTGTCTTTGGCATTGATCAAAGGGCCATTTTGCGCGTCATCGCCTGATTCTGATAAATGCTGATCCAGTATCGGGCTGTTGTTGTCGAAGCTTGGCTCTTCTGCCGTGTCAATCGATGGCATCAAACTATCTGTTGCCGACATGAGGCTAGAGAATGCATCAGGCTCTTGCTCGATATGCATCTGCTCAGCCGCCTCTAAAAACTCAGCGTTATCAGCGCGACGTTGCTCTTCTTGCCAGCGCGCATAGTCCTCATTGTCGACGACGTCATGATCTTCATCCGCCATAGTGTCACGCTCAGCAGTCAGCTGGGGATCGACGTTAGTATGAGTCTGCGTCAATGGCTCTTCTTCAACGACCGCATTCAGATAAGTGCGGTCAGGGCCAATGCTCGTCTCGCCAGCAACCGTATCATCAAAGTCTGGCTGATCAACGATATTGCGCTCATGACGCGGTATGATGGGAATACCGTTTTTATCATAATTGACCGCAGCAGCTTCAGCACCATTACGGCGCTTAAAACTGCGAATGACCATAAACAGCCCTGCGAGCACGATAAACGCAGCAATGGCAATCAATACAAACTGAATAGCGGTCATGATAAATACATCCTAGTATATATAACAAAAGGGAATACACAAACGAGCATAAATGGCAATATTCTAGCATGGCTGACCCATGTCGTCACCACATTGTGTACTTTATAACCAGTATGCTGGACTGAGGTCAAGCTTATTTGTATTTATGCCGATGGATTGATTATATTTGCATCGCTTTGATTCTCATAGCGCTTTTAATTTTGGCTTTTTTGGTCTTAGCTCTCTACATAACGCGCGGCTTCATCAAGCGACACACTGACTAGGGTAGAAATACCTGCGCTTGGCATGGTGATGCCTTTTAGCTCATCGGCAATCTGCATCGTCAGTTTATTATGACTGATAAAGATAAACTGCAAGTCATCTGCCAACTCATGAATGAGGCTAGTAAAACGCGCAACATTGGCATCATCGAGTGGCGCATCAACTTCATCAAGCACACAAAACGGCGCCAGATGCTGCTTAAATATCGCAAAAATTAGGCTCAATGCGGTCAGCGTTTTTTCACCGCCAGAGAGTACGGCTAGGCGGCTATTGCGCTTGCCCTTTGGCTGCGCCATCAAGGTAAGCCCTGTCCGCCATTGCTCCGACTTTGGCGTATTGGCTGGCATCTCGTCTGTGTTCAGTGTCAGACTGGCTTGCCCGCCGCCAAAGACTTTAGCAAACAAATTGGCCAGCTCATTATTGACCGCATCGAGCGTCTGCATAAATAGCGTCTTGGTCGTCTCATCGATCGAAGCAATCGCTTCAGTCAATGTCTGCATACTGGCGGCGATATCGGTGGTCTGCTGCGCAAGTGGCTCCAAGCGCTCATTGACCTCGGCCAACTCCGCGACAGCAGCAAGATTGACAGCGCCAATCTTACTTAATTGCTGCGCAAGCTTGGCGCGTTCGGACGCAAGCTCAGCGATTTTGTCTGGGCGCACACGGCGATCATGAGCGATAAAGTCTGCCAGTAAGTTTGAGACACTCATGGTTTGTTGAGGCTGTTCTGCTTGCGTTTTGTACTTCTCACTCACTTGAGTATAAGCATCTAGAGCGCTTTGGGTATGTCTACTTGCATCCTCCAAGCGCGCGGCACTTAATGCTAACTCAGTTGCATGCTGTGCAAGTTCGCTTTGCTGCGTCTGCAAGGTATTTTGCAACGTATCAAATGCCGTCTGCTGCTCAGCATATGCTTGCTTTAGCGCTGTGAGCGCGCTATCACGCTCACTCAATAACGCTTGCTGCTCATCACGCATTGTCTGTGCGCGCTGCAGTGCCGCTTGCAGCGTTGGTAATGTGCTCTGCTGCTTATCATGGCGCGCCTGTAGACTCTGCTCATTCTCTAATGACTTGTCATATTGCTCGGTTGCACGCGCCAGACTGCTCACACAATGCTCTAAGCGCATCTCGTACTTCTGAATACGTAGCTGCAGTGCCTGCCAAGCCTCATCATCGGCTTGACGTGCGCGGTGTAGCTCGCTGCGCTCAGATTGTAATTGCTGATTGGTCGCTCGTGCCTCTGCTATTTGCGGCGTGAGTGTGGCGATCTCGCGTTCGATATCCTGCTGCTCATTAAGAAGTGTCTGCGCCTCATGCGCAAGCTCTTGCTTTTCCTGCTCGAGCGCCGCTTTGTCAGCATTTAGGCGTTGGCTGTCTGCTTGCAAGCGCTCGGCGTTGGCGCGCTCGGTCGTCAGTTGCTGCTGGTATTTATGCTTATCACGGGTTAATTGCTCAGCTTGGGCACGCGTTTCTTCCAAACTGACTATCAACGCATCATAATCGCGCTGATTTTTTGCGATAGATTTTTGCTGATTGTCGATGCTCAACTCTAGCTCACCGAGCAGGTCCTCTAGCGTTTGCAAACGCGTGCGCTGCGCCAAACGCTGGGTGAGAAACTGACTGCTGCCCTCGCTTTGATCGTCTTGCGCGCCAGCGAGCTTACTCAAATTAAGCGTGCCTTGACAACTAATGATCCAACCATCAGCAGTCAGCAGAAGCGCTGATGACGGTAATGACTTTAAGACATCGGCAAACACGTTAATATCATGCTCACTAGCAGACTCAAACTGCGCTGTGTATAGATAACACTGCTGCCATAGCGCAAGCGCAGGCTGCGCAATCAGCTGTGATAATGGCAACACTTTATCAGTTAAGCTCTCTGGTAAGTCGCTGATAAAGGCACTGTCTCTGGTTTTATTTTGCTTCGCAGGCAACCATAGGCTATGACCCGTTGCTAGTGTTTTTTCTTTTGTACTGGCTGAGGTGTTTTGTATGGTTTGATAAGTCAGTAAATCAGTAATGTCATCTTCAAGTGCTTGCCACAAACTCAAACTATTGGCTTTTTGATCCGCATCATTCACATGGTCAGCACGGCTTGCAATTAATACATGGCTGTCTAGCCATAACGCTAAAACACTATCGAGTAGCTGTGCGTGCGCTTGCCCTGTCGCACTCAGTTCAATCTGTTCACGCAGCGTCGTAATAGCTAATTGCTGCGTATTTACAGCGCCACTATCGGTGTTATTTGTTGCAGCTGCTTTGTTTTGAGAGTTTGATATAGGTTTTGGATGCAATATCTGATGCAAAGTGTCGTATTCACCTGCCAGTAACGCATGACGTTTTTCATCATCGCTCAGCTCGCGTTGCTGCGTGTTCAGTCGCTGCTGCAAATGATGCGCTTGCGGCTGTATCTCAGACAGACGTTCATCCACCCCTTCTTGCTGACGCTCAATCTGCTGTAGCTGTTTGCTCAGCTTAGCGACTTGCTCTTCTAGCACCTGATGCAAGTCTTGCTCGTCTGCTGCCTGACTTGCATCAGCACTGGCACTAACAGCACTGGCAGATGGGGCTATAGACTGCTGTAATTGCTGCCAGAGGTTTTGCCAATTTTGCGCGCGGCGTTGCCACTTATCATCGCTTTGCTGGTGACGCTTTTGTGCTTGGGTATTAATCGCCTGCTGCTGCTCAAGCGTGCGTGCCTTGTCTTGTAGACGCGACAGCTGGTTTTGCGCATCATGCCACGCGCGCTGCAATGGCTGCTCATGACGCTTGTGGTTATCACGCTTGTCGCTCAGCTCAGCGAGCTGTGGGCGTAACGTCTCTAGTGCTTGCTGCTGCTCAGCTTGTTCAGCGTTAAGCCGCTCAATATCAGCGAGTGATTGCTCACGCTGCTGCGCCAAGTGAGACAGTTGCTGCTCAATGGCTGCCAGCTGTGCAGTGGCATCACTCAATTGATGCTCAGCGTTTTGGTAGCCCAGCTGCTGCTCGTAATGCGCGCTTTGGGCATCATCTTTGAGCCATTGCTCTTGGTTAATACGGGCGGTGAGCTTGTCTTGCTGTGCCTTTAGCGTGTCATAATCCGCTTGCAATGTCGATACTTCAGCCGTACTGCGCTCATGTATGATTTTTCGCTGCTGATGCTGCTGCTTGGCTTGGTAGAGCTGCTGAATGGCAAGCTGCTGCTCAATATCAGCCAAGCTTAGTGAGATCTCTTCGTGACGCTGCGCGCTCGCTGCCTGTTTGGACAGTGTCTTTTGTTGGCGGAGCAGCTCGCTTTGCATATCGTGCAGACGCGCCAGATTGTCTCTTGTCTTTTCAAGCTTTTTTTGTGTCTCTTCGCGGCGCGCCTGATAGCGCGACACCCCAGCCGCTTCTTCGATAAACTCACGCAGTTGCACAGGACTTGACTCAACAATCCGCCCAATCATACCTTGTTCAATCACCGCATAACTGCGCGCGCCCAACCCTGTTCCCAAGAACACGTCGACCACATCGCGGCGGCGACAGCGCGTACCATTGATAAAGTAATCTGAGCGGCCGTCTTTATTGACCTGACGGCGAACGGACAGCTCTTGGTACAAGTTAAGCTCATGGCGAATACCTGTCTGCTCATCTTGGGTATGCTCAAAGGTCAGCTCGACACTCGCCACACTCTTGGCCGCTTTGTCTTGCGTACCAGCAAAGATGACATCGCTCATCGCCCCGCCGCGCAGCTGCTTGGCAGAGGTCTCACCCAGCACCCAGCGTATGGCATCAATCACATTGGATTTGCCGCAGCCGTTTGGCCCGACGATGGCGGTGATACCATGACGAAAAGTAAAGGTCGTTGGGTTGGCAAAAGATTTGAAGCCTGCCAGCTTTAGGGATTTTAAGCGCATGAATAGTCAGTTGATATGGCGAAAACAGGCGGCTATTCTACCTGAAATTGTTGTAAGTTTTTAGGGTTAAACGTCTAAGTGCATAAACGATTTTGACTTCAGGCTTTGATGAAACCCTCGTAATAGTTTTTGCTCCACTTGGCTGACCTCGTTTTCTCCTAAGTAGCGTTGATTGAACGCAATCAATGCTGACCACGTGATACTGGCCACTTGCAGATGATCGACGATGTCTAACAGCTCTGGTCTTAATAGATGCTGATATTTTTTGGGTCTTTTGTGACACAGCGCCAGCTCTCGGTCGGCTAAGCGCTGCTTGTTGTGCTCTAGCTCACTGCCGCCGATGAACAACAACAAAAACTTAGCCCCTTTATCAATAAAGCCTTTATCAAGTAAATGCTCATACATCACGCAGTACTTGAGCAGCTGATCTGGGTTTTTTCGACCATTAAATTTCAATTCATTGGCTACCAGCATATTCGCCTGATGGTTGTAGGCCAAATTGTCCATATACATTGCTTTTAGCTCTGTGCTGGCCTCAAACAATCCACTGTTGCCATGGGTTGACCACGACCCATTTGGCTCAAAGGTGATGAATTGCTGATAAAATGAGTCTAAGTAGACATCACTACATAAACTTAAAAAGATATCGAACTCTTTGTTGAGATACTCTTCAGAAAAAAACATGACACGGCGGGTGGCCTCTCTCGGATGACAGATACCGACCCTTTGGGATGAATAGGTTTCTAATTGCTCCGTGTCATGCATTTTTGCGTTGAGCTTTTTGATAATGGCGTGTTCAATCTCTTCTACACTTTTGCCTGCTAGCTCAGGCTGGGTAGCCCACTCAATGATTTGGCGTACATATTGCTTTTTGGTGATACCAAGAATTTGCTTGGGCTCCCACGCCAAAAACTCTACCATATTGGTAAGACCAGTCGTCCATGATAGCTGATCTTTCAAGTGCCTCACCGAGCCAAAGACACGGCGATATTTTTCTGCTGCTTTCATACTAATAATGTCTCATGGTTTACATACTAGGTTTATTCTATTTAACCTTTCTTCTGCTTTGATTAAAAATACAATCGTAGACGCTGTCATGTGTAGCACATACTGAATAAGGTGTTCAGGAACTTCTATCTCATCATTACCTTTGCCATGACCACTAAGTTTATTTCGAGGTGTACCTATGCTTGAGATAAGCATATTACCTAATGAATTAAAATGATCAGTCCAAAATTTTGGTATCAGTTCATTAGCTAGACAACAATCAATAAGCCTCTTTGAAGTATCTTTTTTGCCATATTCCCAATCATGTTTATCTAGTATGATTTTCATGGTACTTTCAAATGCTTTAAGACAATCTGTTAGAGCGGCATCGTAACGACCATGACGATAATGTTCGTGGGCGTTTAAAAACTCTTCTTGAGCACCTCTGTATGTAGGGTTACTTAATAACTGTAAAGCGGGTTTGACCGCTTCAGCATGAATAAACTCAGAGTCCACTCTAACGATTTGACCGTTTTCATATTGATAACCTACACCGTTTTCAAGAAATCTATGATTTAATTCATTTATAGTGTCATCTAAATTTATGTTGACTTCACGTCTATTTTCTTTAGAGAATTTTGATATTGTTTTCATCATCAGTTCTACTACACTTAATGCCTTTTCCGCACACTCTTCCTCCAAAAAATATTTATAAATACTTTCAAAATAAATAATCAGCCCTTCTACGTTGCTATCATCTTCATTCAACTTAAAAACACCAGTTTCCTTGCATAATATTTTGTAGCAATTTTTTAAGTATTCACGATTTAGGGTTAATTGACTCCAATTAATACCAGATTGATCTTGACCTATTGTTTCGTTCCAAATATGAACAATTTGTACTTTTAATTTGTTAGGCAATTCTTCGTACTGGTAAACGTCAGGATATTCGCCTCGAATTCTTTTCTGTCTTTTATGGAATAATTCGGTAATAGCCATATTGAACCCTCAATTTATTATTAGTAACTAATTCACTACACCAAAACTAAATCACACCCAATCCACTTAATAACAACTGCCCTCCTGCAAATATCAATAATACGCCAAACGCGCGCTTGAGCATCAAGGCAGGCAATACATGAGCAAGTTTGGCACCCACTTTTGCCATTGCAAAGCTCGCCACCGAAATACACAAAAATCCTATGACATGGACAAATCCGATGGTGCCCTCAGGCAGATTGACCACATCTTGACCAAACCAGGCAAATCCAGCCGCGCCAGCCAGAGCAATGGGCAGACCGCACGCCGCTGACGTACCGACCGATTGCTTCATCGGCAGCCCCGCCCAGTTCAAAAACGGTACGGTCAAACTGCCACCGCCAATCCCAAAGATAGAGGACGCCATGCCAATGCCCGTACCAGCGCCAAACTGTACCCCAGCAGGTGGCAGCGGCTTACCCACTTGCTCTTTGTTAGAAAAGAACAGCATTTTTAGCGCAACCAATAGCGCACCGACCCCAATGATGGCTTGTAGCGCCTGACCATCAATCATATCTGCGATACCAGCGCCGACCAAACTCCCCACAACCAAACCAAGCGCCATCTTGCGCCATACTTCCCAGCGGACACCGCCGCGTTTATTGTGAGCCGTCAGTGAGCTGATCGAGGTCACAACAATGGTCGCAAGAGACGTACCAATAGCTAGGTGTGTCACCACCTCTGGCGAAAAGTCATACGCGGTAAAAATCCAGACCAGTGCAGGAACGATAATCATGCCGCCGCCCACGCCAAACAAGCCTGCACTGACACCTGCAAACGCCCCTGCAATCACAAACCACACATATAACATCATAGAACAAGCCTTTTATAATACTGGCCTAGTATTAATTTTATTGCCTACTTACTGGTTTCTTAGCGCACTTAACTGTATTTGCCAAATCTCAACGCGACCTTTATTCTGTCTTTGGTATGCTGTCTTTGGTAACCGCTTAGTATATCAAAGTTTCCTTTAACCACATCGATTAAACTTATGCCACCACTCACCAATTTCTCTCCCGCTTTATCCGAGCTTAACCACCGTCACGTTGCCAGTAGCGCCTCGACCAATAGCGAGCTGATCGCAGCGCTGCAAGATGGCACGCTAGATGCTACTACCGTACACGTCTTGACCGCAGAGACTCAGAGCGCGGGACGTGGTCAACATGGGCGCTCGTGGCAGTCACCACGCGGCAATGTCTACCTGTCGCTATATCACCCCGTACATATGCCAGTTAGTGGGCTACTGTCTTTGATTATTGGTCTTGAGCTGGCAAAAATGCCTGTTATCCAAACCGTAAATGGGCAACTACAAGCGCAAGGTCTGACGCCAATTGGGGTGAAATGGGCAAATGATTTGGGGTTTTATCAGAATCAAGCCAGTCATCATTCTGAATTGGCGCACTCTGCACCCGATGGTTCAGCTTTAGACAGCGCCATCTCACTTCAGCGCACATTGCCCTTTCAAAAGCTCGCTGGCATCTTGATAGAACCTGTGACCAAATCAGGTAAGCTGGTTGGTGTGGTGCTAGGCATTGGGTTAAATGTAAAAGCTGCGCCAACACTCACCGCTCAAACCTCTGAGGGGATGAGTTATCAGGCCATCAGCCTCCAAGATATCTATGCAGTGCTGCAGCCAGCAACACAAGCCACTCGCCTGCCAGACTTACAAACATTGTATCAGCAAATGACGACGGCACTGATGGCAGCGATGACTCGCTTTGAGCATTTGGCCATCGAAAAACCAACGGGGCATACCTATTATTTAGATGGATTTTTGCAGCAGTTTGCTGCGATGGATGCGCTAGCCGGTCTGCGTTTACGTGTTACCCAAGACTATAATAATGAGAAAAAAGTCATGACGGGAGTCGCTTGCGGTGTCGACACTCATGGGTGTTTGCAATTACAGCAAGATAACGGTAAGATTTCTACGCTTTTTACTGGACGTATTGACGTTATTTATTAGGGACACGCCCTAGGCTTAATCATAACACTGACGAGCACCATCATTAACGAGCGCTATATAAAGGGATTTTTATGCTCTGGCTTGATCTTGGCAATACCCGCCTAAAATACTGGCTAACCGACGATATCGGGCAGATAGTCTCACATGATGCCAAGCAGCATCTGCAAGCACCCGCTGAATTACTCATGGGTCTGACTGACCGCTTTGAGCGTTATGCGCCCGATTTTATTGGTATCTCATCCGTACTGGGCGATGCGCTCAATGCCCAAGTATCAGAGACGCTCAGTCGTTTGAACATTCCATTTGAGTTTGTCCATGTTGATGCCGCGCATGCGCTTATGAAAAGTGCTTATAATGACCAGCAGCTCGGCTGTGATCGCTGGCTACAGATGCTAGGAGCCGTCGATAAGAAAAAACGCCAATGCGTGATCGGCTGCGGTACGGCAGTGACCATTGACTTGATTGATCACGCTGAGCATTTGGGTGGTTATATCTTCCCCAGTATTTACCTACAACGCGAGTCTCTGTTTTCTGGAACCAAGCAAATCACCATCTCTAACGGCACGTTTGATAGTGTTAGCCAAGGCATGACCACCCAAGACGCGGTGCACCGCGGTATCTTGCTCTCTATCGTTGGTGCGGTTAATGAGATTAGTCGTCGTCACCCAAACTTTGAGGTGATCATGACAGGCGGCGATGCGGCCACTATCTCGCAGCATGTCAATCGCCCCGTACGCTTGCGCGATGATTTATTATTAAATGGTCTGGCACGGTATTTTGATTATCGTAATAAGTCATAATCCGTCATAGATAACTCAACATCATACTGTCACACTGACAAAAAAAGCAGCACGTTTAAAGCGTGCTGCTTTTTTATTAGATACTTTTCTCTTTTATAAGGTCAAAGCTTTGCTAGCTACTGCCCTAACCCTTTTTTATTTGGTCTCGCTAAACAGCTCACGACCGACCAGCATACGACGAATCTCGCTAGTACCTGCGCCAATCTCATACAGCTTAGCATCGCGCCAGTAGCGACCGAGTGGATACTCGTTGGTATACCCATTACCGCCAAATATCTGAATTCCCTCACCTGCCATCCATGTGGCTTTTTCGGCGCACCATAAAATCACACTAGCACAGTCTTTTCGCACTTCTCGGCTGTGTCCTGCGCCGTGCGCATCTAGCATATCGAGGTTTTTACCAACGGTGTATAAGAAGCTACGGCCTGCCTGCAAAATAGTATACATATCAGCCACTTTGCCTTGGATAAGTTGAAACTCACCAATTGCTTGACCAAACTGCTTGCGCTCATGGATATAAGGGACGACATTGTCCATCACCGCCTGCATGATACCGATAGGCCCTGCGGCTAATACGGCACGCTCATAATCTAGGCCACTCATGAGTACCTTAACGCCTTCATTGAGACCGCCCAAGATATTGTCGCTTGGTACTGTCACATTGTTAAAAGTCATCTCACCCGTATGGCTACCACGCATGCCAAGCTTGTCGAGCTTTTGCGCGGTACCAAACCCTTCCATACCTTTTTCTACGATAAAGGCAGTCATACCTTTGGCACCCATCTCAGGATTGGTCTTGGCATAGACCACCATCACATCCGCATCAGGGCCATTGGTGATCCACATTTTGCTACCGTTCAAGATGTAATTGCCGTCTTTTTTTTCGGCTTTGAGCTTCATGCTGACGACATCTGAACCAGCACCGGTCTCACTCATTGCTAATGCACCGATGAACTCGCCGCTGATGAGTTTTGGCAAATATTTTTGTTTTTGCGCCTCAGAGCCATTGCGTTTGATTTGATTGATACAGAGATTGGAGTGGGCACCATAGCTAAGCGCTACCGATGCTGACGCTCGGCTGATTTCTTCCATGGCGACCATATGAGCGACGTAGCCCATGTCCGAGCCGCCGTACGCTTCAGGGACGGTAATGCCATGTAGACCCAGATCGCCCATCTTTTGCCACAGATCCATAGGGAACTCATCACTGCTATCGATCTCGCTTGCACGTGGGGCGATTTCGTTTGCCGCAAACTGCTGTACGACATCACGTAGCGCGTCAATATCTTCGCCAAGCTGAAAGTTCAATCCAGGTAAACTCATAACCATTCCTTGTTTTTTAGTATAGTCAATCAATATTAAAAG
>NZ_DDNS01000003.1:56782-66157 GCF_002341255.1 Psychrobacter sp. UBA2514 | reverse complement strand
TTAATAGTGGTTCGACTATATTTCATTTTTACGATAATTTTTTAAGACTGACGTTTATTAATCAAAGCCCGTGCCACATTTGAGCCATTTGGACGCTTTAAAAACCCACTAATACGCTCGCCTGCCACGACCAATTTTTCCAAATCGATACCCGTGCTAATACCCATGCCATGCAGCATATATACCACATCTTCGGTCGCGACATTGCCCGTTGCGCCTTTGGCATACGGACAGCCACCGAGGCCTGCGACTGAGGTATCAAATTCGCCGACACCCATTTGTAATGCCGCTAGGATATTGCTGAGGGCTTGACCGTAAGTATCATGAAAATGACCAGACAGCATCGTGATATCAGCATACTCAAGCGCTGCTTGTAGGGCGCGCTGCACTTTGAGGGGTGTACCCACACCAATGGTATCAGCAATGCCAATCTGCTCTGAACCAATCTCAATCAACCGCTTGGTGACATAAGCGACTTGGCTAGGGTCAATCTCGCCTTCATAAGGACAACCAACGGTACAAGAGATAACGCCGCGTACTTTGATACCTTGCGCTTTTGCCGCAGCGGCAACGGGCGCGAAACGCTCAATACTCTCATCGATACTGCAGTTGATATTTTTTTGGCTAAAGGTTTCGCTGGCTGAGCCAAAAATAACAATTTCATCAGGACGGTAGGCAATCGCATTGTCAAAGCCGCGCATATTGGGCACGAGTACTGAGTAACAAACGTCCTTCTGCCGCGTTGGCGCAAGCGCATCCAGCAATGCGCTGTTATCGCCCATTTGTGGCACCCACTTTGGCGAGACAAAACTGGTCGCTTCCAGTTTTTTAATCCCTGCGTCAATTAAATCATTGATTAAGGCTTGTTTAACCGCGGTCGGTACCGTCATGGATTCGTTTTGCAATCCATCACGCGGACTGACATCGACGATGGTGACATGGCTTGGATACGAGTGGCTCATGCTTATTGTCCTTTTCTATTCGCTTTCACTATCGATACGCAGTAGCTCATCACCATCAGCGACCAAATCACCTGCTGCAAATAATAGTTCTGCTACCACACCATCAGTTGGTGCGGTAATGGTATGTTCGATCTTCATGGCCTCAATGACCGCAAGTGGTTCGCCTTTTTTCACAGTATCGCCAATAGCTACTTTGAATGCAACGACTTGCCCTGGCATCGGTGATTTTAAGCTGCCGACTGCTGCTGTGTCTTCACCCACATGCGCCATCACATCAATTAAGGTAATCTCATCGCGTCCGCTATCTGTGAACACATAAACTGTCTCATTATTAACCCAGCTCTGCGCACTGATACGTGCACCCTCTAACCATAAGGTATGATTGTGCGCATCACTGCTATCATAACTGACTTGCCCTTCATAAACCGTTTCAGTCTGAGCGGCGACATTGATATTGCTATCATCCTGCGTATTCGCGATTTCTTTGCCAATGACAAGCGCAAAGCTACTGAGATTCTCGCTACCTTTTTTATTATCAAAGCAACTCGCATTGTGCCAATTGCTGATACAAGCAATATATGACTGCTCATTATAAATGAGGCTAAATGAGCGAGTGTAATCGCTATAAGCACGGAACCCTGTCGGCTTGCTAAAGGGGTCGTTGTCGATCTTTTGTAATACGGCTTCGCTCGCAAGCTGCTGCGTAATAGCCGTCACCACAAGCGTTGATAATCCAAGCGGATGCTGATCAAACAGCTTGTCCTGCTCGCGCTCTATCAATGCCGTATCAAGATTGGCTGTGCTAAATGAATCGGTATTTAAGATATAACGCAAAAATGCCACATTATTTGGTAAACCGACGATACGCGTCTGCGCCAATGCACGATCTAGTCTCGCCAACGCTTGCTCGCGTGTGGGCGCATGGACGATAAGCTTGGCAATCATAGAATCGTAGAAGGGACTGATGACATCACCCTCGCGTACGCCATCATCGATACGCACATCAGCGCCGTTTTTATCAATGACAAAGGTGCTGTGCTCAGGCTTCTGATAGGTAAACAACGTTCCTGTCGCTGGTAAAAAATTATTGTCAGGGTTTTCAGCACAGATACGCGCTTCGATCGCATGACCATTGATCGTCAAATCGTCTTGCGATTTTGGCAATGGCTGACCTGCAGCGACCAACAGTTGCCACTCGACCAAATCCACACCAGTAATGGCTTCGCTGACTGGATGCTCAACTTGCAAGCGCGTGTTCATCTCCATGAAATAAAAATTCATCGTGCCTTCGCGCTGCTCCACAATAAACTCAACCGTGCCAGCGCCGACATAATTAACCGCACGCGCCGCCTCAATTGCAGCCGTACCCATCGCTTCACGCATGGCCCTATCGACACCCGGTGCTGGCGCTTCTTCTAATACTTTTTGATGGCGACGCTGCACGGAGCAATCACGCTCAAACAGATGCACATAATTGCCATGCGTATCGCCAAATACTTGGATTTCGATATGGCGTGGTTTGAGCGCATATTTTTCGATCAACACTTGATCATTGCCAAAACTGGTAATTGCTTCACGGCGGCACGAGTCTAATAGATCGACAAAATCGCTGCTTTGCTCAACGATACGCATGCCTTTGCCGCCACCGCCTGCACTCGCTTTGATTAAGACAGGATAACCAATATCATCTGCTTGCTGCTGCAAAAACTGGGCGTCTTGATTGTCACCATGATAGCCGGGTATCAGCGGCACGCCAGCGGCCTCCATCAAGCGCTTGGACTCAGATTTGCCGCCCATGGCGCGAATCGCCTCAGCAGAGGGTCCGATAAACACCAAACCAGCATCTTGGCAGGCCTGTGCAAAATCGGCGTTTTCACTCAAAAACCCATAGCCTGGGTGGATGGCCTCAGCACCTGTTTGCTTGGCGATGGCAATAATGGCATCACCTTTGAGATAGCTGTCTTTCGGTGCCGAACCGCCTAGATAGATCGCTTCATCACAAACCGGCACGTGCTTGGCTTCGCGATCAGCATCAGAATAAACAGCGACGGTACTGACGCCAAGACGCTTGGCAGTTGCGGCCACTCGGCAAGCAATTTCACCACGGTTGGCAATTAGAATTTTAGAAAACATAACTATCCCTGTATCTTGTCGTTATTATTTGACGTCTTGTCTATTTGTCCGTTTATCTATTCGTTTATCGTTAGTCTGCTGTCAGCCAGTCAGGCTTACGCTTTTGCAAAAATGCTTGCACGCCCTCCTTTCCTTGTGTTGATGCGCGAATATCCGCGATACCTTTTACCGTATCAGCAATCAGCTCATCAGTGATGGGCGCGCCAGCAACATCGTGTAATAGCTGTTTGCAGGTTTTGACCGCATCGGGGCTGTTTTTAACCATTTTGGCACAAAGTGTCGTGACCTCATCATCTAACCATTCTTCGCTCACGCGCTCGTGAATAAAGCCAAGCTGACGTGCTTTTTTGGCATCAAACACCTCAGCACTTAAGAAGTAACGCTGCGCAGCTCTAGCGCCCATCGCTCGGATGACATAAGGACTGATGGTCGCAGGTGCCAAGCCCAAACGCACTTCGCTCAGGCAAAAGTTGGCAATTTTCACGGCGATGGCCACATCACAGACGGCAACGAGACCCATACCGCCTGCATAGACATCGCCTTGGATTGCCGCAATCGTCGGCTTGGAACATTCATAAATCGTCTTGAGCATTTGCGCCAATTTATCCGCATCCGCTAGATTCTCTTCATAGCTATAATCTGCCATGGCGCGCATCCAATTAAGATCAGCGCCTGCACAGAACGCTTTGCCAGCTGCCGCGAGTACAATGACACGCACCTCGTCATCCACACCAAGGGTGGTAAAAGCCTCTGTCAACTCGGCGATCATCTCGTCATTAAAGGCATTGCGTATCTTGGGACGATTCAACGTCACGGTAGCGACGTGTTGTTTTATATCGACTAATAGACTTTTATAATTATTACTATTTTTTGATTTTGCTTCTTTCATAACTTTCTCTATGTTCCTATTTATATGTCTATGTAAATACTTAGCCCAACGTTTGGGTCATCCATCATAATGCTCATATAAGAAAGTAAGATGTCAAAACCCGATGTCGCGGTAGAATCGTATTTAAAAAGATTGTCGCACCACTCTCTCATCACGAGCAGACCTTGGCGCTTACATTCTAAAGACACCAAACGTCGTCTCTTCAATCGGTGCGTTATAGGCAGCGCTCAGCCCCAATGCCAATATATGACGGGTATCAGCAGGATCAATCACGCCATCGTCCCACAGGCGCGCGGTGGCATAATACGGATGACCTTGCGCTTCATACATTTCACGAATTGGCGCTTTAAATGCCGCTTCATCTTCCTCACTCCACGCCTCACCCTTGCGATCAAAGTTATCACGCTTGACCGTTGCCAGTACTGACGCTGCTTGCTCACCGCCCATGACAGAGATACGGGCATTTGGCCACATCCACAAAAAGCGCGGACTGTAAGCACGACCACACATACCGTAGTTACCCGCGCCAAACGAGCCACCAACGATAACGGTGAATTTCGGTACTTTGGCATTGGCAACTGCCATCACCATCTTGGCACCGTGGCGGGCAATGCCTTCGTTTTCGTATTTACGCCCAACCATAAAGCCTGTGATATTCTGCAAAAATACCAATGGAATTTTGCGCTTACAGCACAGCTCGATGAAATGCGTGCCTTTTTGCGCCGACTCACTGAATAGAATGCCGTTATTAGCAATGATACCCACAGGCATCCCTTCGATATGCGCAAATCCACACACTAATGTCGTGCCAAAACGTGCTTTGAACTCATCAAATGCACTGTCATCAACGATACGGGCGATGATTTCTTTGATATCAAATGGCTTGCGCTTGTCCGTTGGAATGACACCGTACAGCTCTTTGGCGTCATAACGTGGCGGCTTGGGCGTAATTTGATTAGGAATGTGTTTGGCAGGGCGATTCAAATGACTGACGATATTACGGGCGATGGATAACGCATGCGTGTCGTTTTGCGCTAAGTGATCGACCACGCCTGAGAGCCGCGTATGGACATCACCGCCGCCCAAATCCTCTGCACTCACCTCTTCGCCAGTTGCTGCTTTGACCAGTGGAGGCCCACCCAAAAAGATAGTGCCTTGCTCTTTGACAATAATAGATTCATCGCTCATGGCAGGCACATAAGCACCACCAGCCGTACAGCTACCCATGACCACCGCGATTTGCGGAATACCTGCCGCACTGAGGTTGGCTTGGTTAAAAAAGATACGGCCAAAATGCTCTTTATCAGGGAACACATCATCTTGGTTGGGTAAATTAGCACCACCTGAATCAACCAAATAAACACACGGCAAATGATTTTCTTGCGCAATCTCTTGCGCGCGCAAATGCTTTTTGACTGTCATTGGGTAGTAGGTGCCACCTTTTACCGTGGCATCATTACAGACAATCATACACTCAATACCATTAATACGACCAATACCGGCAATCACGCCAGCCGCTGGAATCTCTTCGCCATACATGTCATGCGCTGCCATCGGTGCCACTTCCAAAAACGGCGTACCCACATCAAGCAAACGCTCGACTCGCTCGCGTGGTAGTAGCTTGCCACGTGCTAGATGCTTGGCACGGGCGCGCTCTGAGCCACCTTGGGCGACTTTACGCAAGTGTACATACAAATCATCGACGATCGCTTGCATCGCCGCACTGTTTTGCTGAAAGTCGCTTGAGTTTGGACTCAGTTTACTGGTTATGATAGCGCTCATGATGTCCCTTTTCTTTGATACATAGATACGTAAATGCGAGTAGCTTTTATATGAATGATCCAACTGCTATTTTTTAAGTATGACCCACATAGTTCATCTTTAGTGTTTTAGAGCTGATAAATAAGCTTACGACAAACCCAACTCTTCTTTCATTTGCTCAATAATTTTATACTTTTGAATCTTGCCCGTGATGGTCATTGGATACTCAGTGACAAAGCGATAGTAAGCAGGCACTTTATAATGAGCGATGTGCTCGCTGCAGAATTCACGGACTTCCTCTTCCGTCAAGCAGCCCGGCTCTTTAGGAATAATCCATGCTGCGAGCACTTCACCATAACGCTCGTCGGGTATGCCAACGATTTGCACATCGCGAATCTTGGGATGACGATAAAGGTAGTTTTCGATCTCAACCGGATAGATGTTTTCACCACCGCGAATCACCATGTCTTTACTCCGGCCGACGATTTTCACATAGCCGTCTTCATCCATCGTTGCCAAATCACCCGTGTGCATCCAACCATCTTGAATGGCTTCTCGCGTTTTAAAACGGCTACCCCAATAGCCCTTCATCACGGAATAACCACGCGTGAGTAGCTCGCCAGTCTCTCCGATAGGCACAATCTCGCCCGTCTCGGTGTCGATCACTTTTACCTCAAGTGCAGGCTGTACCAATCCTACGGTCGAGACTTGCTTCTCAAGAGGGGTGTACTCATTGGTCTGGCAAGAGACTGGACTGGTCTCTGTCATACCATAGGCAATGGTGACTTCACTCATGTGCATCTTGTCGATGACGCGGCGCATGACCTCAATCGGACAACTAGAGCCTGCCATGATACCTGTACGCAAAGTGGATAAATCAAAGTTTTCAAACTCAGGATGATCAAGCTCCGCGATAAACATCGTCGGTACGCCATGTAGACCCGTACATTTCTCTTCTTCAACCGCTTTTAATACCGTCAACGGCTCAAAGCCATCGTTTGGATAGACAATACAACCACCGTGCGTGAGAATCGCGAGGTTACCAAGCACCATGCCAAAGCAATGATACAACGGTACTGGAATGCACAGTCTGTCGGCTTCCGTGAGATTCATGGCCTCACCAATGAAGTAGCCGTTATTAAGAATATTGCGATGGCTTAAGGTTGCGCCTTTTGGTGTGCCTGTCGTGCCACTGGTGAACTGCACGTTGATGGCATCAGTATTTTTGAGCTGGGCTTGACGCTCGGCCACGCGTGGATCGTTGGCGTCGCCTTCCGCCATCCATGCAGAGAACTTTTGCATAAAACCAAAGACCTCATCAGAGTCTGGCTCATCAATCCAAATGATACGTTCAATCGTTGGAATCTCAACCAAATCAAGCTGGGTATAATCTTTATGGTAAATCTCAGGACAGAGCTCACGAATCAAGCTGGCATAGTCACTGGTTTTAAAATGGCGCATAAGCACCAGTGCTGAGCAGCCGAGTTTGTTCAGGGCATATTGCAGCTCAAAGGTACGGTAGGCAGGATTGATATTGACAAGAATAACGCCGACTTTTGCGGTGGCGAGTTGCATCAGCAACCATTCAGCATTGTTGTGTGACCAAATCCCGATGCGATCACCAATCTCAAGCCCCATCTCAATCATGCTACTGGATAGCTGATTGACCTGCTGCTGTAGCTCACGATATGTCCAGCGAATATTTTGATGACAGACGACCAGCGCTTCGCGCTCAGGATATTTGGACACAATAGCATCAAAAAAGTCACCGATGGTCGCTTCAATCAGCGGTACATCAGGACCTTTATCATAGCTTTGGGTGAGCGGCGCATTTGCTGAGCGTGCGCCCATATTGATACTAGGGATATTATCCAAAATAGCGTCAAAATCAACGTGAGTCTCATCGAAATTAGAGTTTTGAGTCATAACGAGTCCTTTCGTTTTACTTTTTATAGTATTTATAGATAGTGCTGATTAATCGCTGGCGAGCAAACCTTCTTCCTTGATTCGGTTTGATATAGCATTCAACTACTATAACGCTATAAATGAAAGCATGTCAACAATATCAATACGGTATGTATCATTTAATTGGATATTCGATATTCATGCTTAGTAAAAAGTAACATAAAATCATGGCAGGTTTTTGACATAAAAAAGCCAGCCCCATCATAAGGAATGGGCTGGCTCAACCAGTAACGTGATCTTTTAAACTTGCTTTTTAAACAAGTCTATCAGGAGGCTTTGGGAGTGGCAGGCGCTTTGATTGTCACGGTCGCGCTCACTGCATCAGTGTCATCTAGCAAGTCCATGATGAGTTCATCATCGCTTTCCGTCTTCACTTGCCAATTACCAGCCGCGTTTGGCACACCCGTTACCATCACCGAAATCGCTTTGTTCTTTAGACGAATCATCGGTGGTTTATGATCATAACCGCTGTGCTCGTGCCCTAAGATATCATCAGCGATGGTCGCAGCCTGTGCGCGTAATGGCGCCACATAACGACAGGCAACCCCATTGATAGACATACAATCACCAATGGCATAGATGTGTGCGGTGTCGGTGCGCAATGTCGATTCATCAACCACAATACCCGTACGACGGTCAAACGTAACGCCCGCCGCTGCTGGCAGCTGCCCATCGACGATCAGACCTGTACTGGCAATCACATGGTCTACGATCAATGGCTCAGGTTGCTCTGCATCGGTACTGCCTTCGGCTGAGGCGAGCGGTGCGTAGTCTACTCTTAGCTTTTCGCTATCGCTGCTGTCGTCATTGCCACTCACGCGGGTAACAGCAGAGACTTGAGAGCCGCCCAAAAACTGAATACCTTGTGACTCAATTGCTTTGGCAATACGTGCCGTCGCTTTGGCTGGTAGCATTTGTGATAATGGCGCATCGTTCAAATCAATCAAGGTCACTTGATGACCTGCTTTTAGCAAGTCTTCCGCGATTTCTGTCCCGACCATACCAGCGCCAACGATGGCGACGTGCTGGCTACCGGTTGCCAGCTTTTCTTGTAGCTGACCGAACTGCTCGATATGATTGACATGCCAGACCAAATCTTCTGGCAAGCTTTTGGGGAAAATAGGATGCGCACCCATCGCTAGCACCAACTTACCATAATTGATCGTCGCATAATCGGTGTGGGCGGGATCTGGTCTATTAGCAGAGATAAGCTGTAACTGCTGGGTTGCCGTATCAATATCTGTGACCTGTGTGTCAGCCAGCAACGTCACGCCTGCGGTTTTTGCTGCGTCGCTACCTGTTGCTCGTACTAGGTCTGATGCGCGCTTGTTTTGGCTGATCGCCATGGTCAGCATCGGCTTGTGATAACGATCGCCACTATCGGAGGTGATCAAGGTAATCGGAATATCTGCATCTTTTGCACGAATCGCATCAATCACATGCCAGCCTGCCAAGCCTGCGCCAATGATGACAACCCCATTTTTTGATGAGGTTGCCGATGCTACGGATAGATTGTCTACGCTCATAAAAACTCCAATATGGTTTATGAATTATTCTAATTATCAACAAGTATGAGCGCCATTGTATCAGTAAACAGACATGCACTCACCTATCTAACCGTATAACCAATCACATATTCATCTATAGTCGAACCACTATTAAAGT
>NZ_DDNS01000003.1:24558-56632 GCF_002341255.1 Psychrobacter sp. UBA2514 | reverse complement strand
CGTTTAGCCTACTACTGTAGTACTTGCACTCGTCTGCCTTGTACCACTTTTAATATTGATTGACTATAAACCAAATTGCTAGATTAACGCCCATAAAAAAGCGCCTATTAATAGACGCTCTTTATTGATGATTTCATTTATGTTTGAAGCACTAGCATCAATACAGCCAAGGTGATTAATGATTCAAAATCTTCGATAAGAACATCTGCGCACGATCACTTTTCGCCCCTTCAAAGAATTCGTCTTTACTACAGTTCTCAACGATATGCCCTTCATCCATAAAGATAATACGGTTGGCAACCTGACTGGCAAAACCCATCTCATGGGTCACGCACATCATGGTCATGCCCTCACGCGCCAGCTCGACCATGACGTCAAGCACCTCTTGAATCATCTCAGGATCGAGCGCTGAGGTTGGCTCATCAAACAGCATTGCCACAGGATCCATGGCAAGCGCGCGTGCAATCGCCACACGCTGCTGCTGACCGCCAGAGAGCTCGGCTGGGTATTTTGCCGCTTGTACCGTCAGACCAACGCGGTCTAGATACGCCATGGCCTTTTGCTTGGCCTCACTTTCTTTACGCCCCAAGACCTTAATCTGAGCCACTGTCAAATTGTCAATAATGGTCAAATGCGGAAACAATTCAAAATGCTGAAACACCATGCCGACACGGCTACGCAGCTTAGGCAGATTTGTCTTTGAATCACCGACAGAGATGCCGTTGACCATGATCTCACCTTTTTGAAAAGGCTCAAGTCCATTAACGGTCTTAATCAGCGTCGATTTACCACTACCTGAAGGGCCACAAACCACGACCACATCCCCTTTATGTACGTGCGCCGTACAATCAGTCAGTACTTGAAAGTCGCCGTACCATTTGCTGACATTGGACATTTGAATGACCATCTCATCCGTCGCATGGCCATTGTTAGTCACCAGTCCACCAAAGGAATTTATGTATGTATCAGCATTGCTCATCACTGGCTCCTAACCACATTATTATCGATAACCGTCGTTTAAAAATTAAATCAAAATACCAAACCACAATCTTAACGCTCAAAATCCTAAGCGAGACATCTATTAAAACCGCAAGCGTTTTTGTAGCTGCTGCACACCAATCGACGCACTCAAACTAATCACAAAGTAGATAGCACCCGCCCCTAAGATATAAGGGGTGAGTAAGCCCATGAGCTCACCGCGGACGTAGGCGGCGCGGAAAAAATCCGTCAAACCAATGGCGAATACCAGTGTCGTATCTTGGAATAAGATAATACACTGCTGCAAAATCAGCGGCAGCATTTTGCGAAAGGCTTGCGGCAAGATGACCAGACGCATGGTCTGCCCGTAAGTCATGCCAAGCGCTTTGGCAGCATTGACCTGACCGCTACCGATCGATTGAATACCCGCACGTACCACTTCTGAAAAGTAGGCAGCCTCAAACATCATGAAGGCCACCACACAAGAGGCAAAAGCGGCATTGATTTGTAGATACTTGCCTGCTATCCAAAAATAAATCATCGGTACAGCAAAATAAAACCACAGTAGTACCAAGAGCAGCGGCACTGAGCGGAAATAGTTGACGTATAGCCTCGAAGGTACTTCAAGCGCTTTGATACCAGACAAGCGCATCAACGCTAGTATTGTGCCTAGGCTGATACCACCAATAATTGCCAAGAACAGCACTTTTAAGGTGGTGATCATACCGCCCATCAAACCAGGATAGGCTGTTGCCAATTCGGTCATCATACTCATTTCTGACCTCCCGCAATCAGCCCAGGCACACGCAATTTACGCTCGATAAGCCCCATCAGAGCAATCAATGATAAATTGAAAACGAGGTAAATAATCGTCGCGTAGGTATAAATCTCAATACTGTTCTGCGTGTATTCACTGATGGTTTTGGTTTGGCTAATCAGTTCCATCACCCCGACCAAGGAAGCCACAGAGGCGTTTTTGAAGCAGTTGGTCAGCTCAGAGCTAAGCGGCGGCAAGATAATACGAAAGGCTTGTGGTAGCAGCACTTCTTTGTAGACTTGCGGAATACTAAAACCCAGTGCATATGCGGCATTGGTCTGTCCATCAGGTAGGGATTCAATCCCTGTACGAACTTGCTCAACGATACGAGCAGCGGTAAATAAGCCAAGACCGATACTTGCCGATAGCATGGCTGAGGTATTCGGCGACAAGTCCTTATACCACCACTCCTGTATTGCTGGCGTCAGCCAGCCGGGTGCGATGTAAAACCAAAAGAACAATTGTACCAGCAGTGGAATATTACGAAAGAATGTCACATAAGCCGTACCAATCGCTCGCGCCGTCTTGCTCGGCAGCGTGCGCATGATGCCTAAGATGGTACCGACGACCATGGCGATGGCCCATGCGATACTGCCGATCAATAGCAGCCAGCCAAGACCTGTAATCATCCAATGGATATAAAGCTCGTTACCGATACCAGTTTGCTCAAAGAGCACACCCCAGTTCCAGCTATAATTCATGGTTGTCTCTCCGAGCAGCGATTCATAAGCCTATAGGTCAGAAACATAATATCTGACCTATAGACAAGCCATATTGAGGGACAAAGAGCTTATTGAGCGGTCGCCGCTTTTGGCTGAGCACCGTCATGCGGATTGGCAATCAACGCTTTTAAGTTGTCAGACATCTCAAAGTTTAGATTGACGTTTTTCGGTGGGACAGGGTTCAAGAACCATTTGTCATAAATGCTATTGATTTCGCCTGAGCTAAAGACATTATTTAACGCTTCATTGACCACAGCTTTGAATTCAGGATCGTCTTTACGCATCATACAGCCATAAATCTCAAACGATTGTGGCTCACCAACGATAACCCATTCATCAGGATTTTTTGCTTTGGCTTTTTCGCCTGCGAGCAACACATCATCCATCATAAAGGCATCAGCACGACCGTTTTCTAACATCAAAAAGGCTTCGCCGTGGTCTTTTGCTGAGATGATGTTCATATCCATTTTGTTGTCATCATTGTACTGACGGATATAACGCTCTGAGGTCGTACCTGCCGTGGTGACAAGGGTTTTACCTTTTAGGTCTTCAAAATTCTGAATACCAGAGTCTTTGTTGGTCAACAGACGCGTACCAATCTCAAAGAAACCATTAGAGAATGCCACTTGTTTTTGGCGCTCTTCGTTGTTGGTGGTTGAGCCACACTCAAAATCCACCGTGCCGTTTTGTACCAATGGGATACGCGTTTGTGAGGTGATTAAGTTATAACGGACGTTGAGATCTGGCATGTTTAGCTTTTGCTTAATGGCTTCAACGACTTTCATTTCTAAATCGTGGGCATAGCCGATAGGCTGATTAGGATCATCAGCGATATAAGAAAATGGAATAGAGGAGTCACGGTGACCGACGACGATGGTGCCAGAGTCTTTGATTTTTTGTAGCGTGCCGTTGGTATCCGTGGCAGCAGCTTCTGTCGTGGTGGCATCATCTGCAGCTGGCGCTTCGGCTGTGGTCTGGCTACTGTTGTTACAGCCAGCTAAGCCCAACGCCATAAAGGCCGCCAAAGTCAACGGTTTAGAAAATAAGTGGGTCATGGAATACATCCTTTTATCACAAGCTTTTAACACAAGATTGAATGAGTGCTTTGAAGACACGAGTCTGATTGACCGATCTCATTGCCCCGCATCCTTACGGTTGTTGCTGTTGTTTGTCACAATGCAACTCAATGTTACTGTACAACAAATTTGTGTTAGATGGTAAGTTTTTTTTGAAGGATGTGATATTTTGGAATATATTTATTTTTTACCTAAAAGCCGCTGGTTCCTGATTACTGCATCACTATAGAAATAGACAGATAGCTGACTCATCCATACCTAGATTTGTCCCTCATTGGTACATATAATCAAGAAAACATTGTGATCATAATATTGTGGTTGCTACGATTGATAAATTGGCCATAGTCCCCATAAAGCTAACAACTTCTTAATACTACAAATGACTTATGACACAAGATACTCAAGTCCCTAACACGGACAGCCAAACTGCTGGCACTCATAGCGACAACGACATACGCCAACGTTTTTTTATTGAAGACTCGCCCGTGCGCGGCGATGTGGTACGCCTATCACGCAGTTACGCCAGTACAATTGCGCAAAAGCCCTACCCTGAAGCCATCAAACGCTTATTGGGCGAGATGCTGACGGCAGCGAGTTTACTTATCAGTACCGTCAAAATTAACGGTCGTCTCTCTATCCAATTGCAGTCATCAGACAGCGATAGCTTGCTGAATTGGGCGATGGCAGAATGCGATCAAGACGGTATCATCCGTGCGCTTGCCAGCTGGAAAGGCGAGACGGATGAGCAATTGCAGGCTTGGGACAATATGATCCATGCCAAAGATGCCTTTGCTGAGCTGGGTGCTATGGGACAAGGGGTATTGTTCATTAATATTCACCCTGAAGGTGGCGAAGCGTACCAAGGTATCGTTGAGCGTAGCCATGACAATCTGGCAGATTGCTTGGCGCATTATCAAAAGCAATCAGCACAGATTCCAACGCTCATTAACCTAGCATCTGATGGCTTGCAAGCGGGTGGTATCTTGGTACAGATGTTACCGCGTACTGCAGAAGAAAACTTTGAGGTTGAGCAAAACCAAGATGCAGGTATCGACGATGATCTATGGACACGTCTGAGCGTGTTGACGCGCACAGTCAAGGCAGAAGAGCTGACGACATTGGATGCCAATGAGATTCTGTATCGCTTGTATCACGAAGAAAACGTTGTCGCCCCTGAGCCTGTTCCCCTAACGTTTGGTTGCACGTGCTCACGCGAGAAATGTGAGATGGCCATCGAGCAAATCGGCGAAGCAGAAGCGTTAGATATCGTCGAAGAGCAAGGCGGTACGTTTGAGATGGACTGCGGATTCTGCGGTGAAGTCTATAAATTCAACAAAGATGATGTGGCAGCGGTATTTGCTGAGTAAGTTTTTTATCACTAAGCATCTGTATCAAAAACCCCTCAAGTGTGATGCTTGAGGGGTTTTTTATTACTGATTGATAAATTTACTAAACCAGATTAGTTTTTAGTTTTATTGCTATAATCAGCTATTGATGACTTGATTGAAAAGAGCTAAAAAGATGAACTATAAAAAGATAGACTATGAAGTCGTTATTACTATTATATGGGTTGTTTTTTGGCTAGCCTTCTTAGCAATATGCTTTGATAGATCAGAAGGCATTGGTGGAATAGGTGCTTTCTTATCAGGTATTTTCGCACCGCTTGCGCTTTTTTGGTTTTATAAAAGCTACAGAATACAAAGTAGTGAGTTAAAACTTCAAAGAGAAGAGTTGACTCTACAACGCAAAGCGTTAGAACAATCTGTACTAGCTCAAAGAGGTTCAGAAACAGCTTTAAAAGAGCAATCTGAAGCTTTATTTCGTCAGTTAGAAATTATTGAAAACCAGTACACTGATTACCTAAAAATAGTAAACTCTAAGCGACCCTTGTTTGATATCGTATATCAAAGATTAGAAAGAGAGAGAAAGCCATTTAGGATGGAGTATAGTTCATTAATAAACAGCAGCATTAGAAAATACGATGTGACTAGAGTTGAATACGTTATAGTACTTTCAAACTCTAGAGCAAACTGTGTTGTAAAAAGAATTTTGGCATCCGATGAATTTGACACTTACATTAAGACTCACACTGGAATCGAATTACGAATGGATGATAGCGAAATAGAAAAAGCATTTCAAACTTCGGCTGAACATATTACATTAGTATGTAGATTGAGTCTGCCTCCAGAAGCAAAACCTCATGAGCATACTGAAGAAGCCCTCAATATATTGAATGGTGAACAAATCATTATTAATTATGCATTTGATAATCAGTACGCTTCTGATACTTACGAATTCTATAAAGATGGAAATGATCAGCTTAAAATAAAGTTACTGGCAACTGATGAAAAATAACTAGGTCAGTAACAAGTGGTATAAAATAAAATTCATTTTAAACGCAACTGTTAAACCGCCACAGACAAACTTCTAGGGTAAGAATGTATGCGCGGACGTCCAGCATAGTCGCTTAGACCATTATCGAGCAGCCATTCAACGACCTGCTCACGCACTCGCCTGCTATAGATTAAGTTAAGATGATTGACGCCATAAAACACCGCTTTATGACCATCTGGTACAAACAACGCATGCTCAGCATCATCTTCACCTAACGCGGATGCGACCGATACCAAGCTGTCTCCTAGCAAATCCGTCATCTTAGATTCGTAATGTGTCTCAATCAATGCACTGGCGACAAAGTAAGTTTTAATACCACTTGGCAGGCGCGCAGGATGACGAAAGTCTTGTGGTAATACGCTGCGTCCCTCTAAGGCTTTCCAGTCAGCGTCACGAATACTGCCATGACGCAGATCAATGATACCCGCACTCCTCATGTCACCGAGCTTTGCAAGCGAGCCTGCAAATGGCAACTTGGCGATGATGTCTTGCACATAATTACCGATACGCTCAAGCACTGCCCCATGATGCGGTGAACCTAAGGTGATGAGATTGCCCACGCGCTTTATCCAATCTAGGCGCTCTTGCTCACCATAAAACAGCGCACTGCGCGCCACCAAGCCGCCCATGCTATGACCCACCAAATCTATCTGAGTAATATTTGGGTTATTATCGACCACGTCCTGTAGTAATTGAGAGAATTTACGACCACTGCGTGAGATACGTCGACCTGTATTGTAATCTAAGTACAGAACGGTGGTATCGGGCTGGCTGATATGAATCGCCTCGCCCAGATCATTGCCTTCTTGCGACTGCCAGCTTAAGTGACTCATGCACAAGCCATGGCACAAAATGACAATACGCCCTGCTAGTCGCTCACTTTGGGGCTTACCATCTTTAGTGTATAACATCATCGGAATTGCGAGGGCATTTTGATTGTTGACCAGATGATCACCCATGACACCATTGATGACATTGACCAGCTTTTTTAGTGAGTCAGGTAGTGGCTGATCTGTTTTTTGCACGATGAAGTTTTTGTATATTCGTAGTACCGAGGCCAGATTGTTACCGACCATGAGCATGATATGACGTATCGTGCCATAGGTGCGCCCCGTGAAACCGCGCTGCCATTTATTTAGGTGCTTGTCGTTGAATCGACCTAACGGACGTAGAATCACTTCACGATGAATGGACTCGACGATTTCAGTCATCTCAACCACTCCCATGGTCGCAAGCTGCGCCAACCCTTCAAAAAAATCCGCCAAAGAGACAGGGGTTTTGATCGTTTCCTCATTGTCGTCTGTGTCTGCCAATAATTTGACCAGCTCATCCATATCGATGGCTTCGAGTTGATCTATCTGCTCATACAAATCACCATGCCGTGGCACGCTATCAGCTGAGAAAAAATGCGCATCAAGCTCATGGCGATTACGCGTATAACTGCTATCATTCTGAGCGCTACTGTCACTAACACGGTTGTTATAAAACAAATTTTGACTGCTCATAGTATTGGCACGTTTAGCGAAAAGGGAGTTTTTCTATACTATCCTTTAACAGTCGCAAATAGAAGCGAATGATTTAGTTTTAGCGTTCGTTTGTAACCAAAAGAGACGTATGGCTGATAAACGGTATCTTTATTATTGTTAAAGCATTAACTAATATATGCATCAAAAGAAAAAAATCCCAAGCCGAAACTTGGGATTTTTATTTAGTAAATACGCCTTTCTGCCATTTCTACTATTTTGTCATCTAGCGCTTACCGAGCTATGCCGGGCTGGCTGCCGACTCAAATGATTCCGCCAATATGACATCGCCGTCTTCTTTGGTAATCATGACTGTTGCTGAGCGCGGAGTACTACCGCCAGCGACCGCACCCCATGTATTACCTGGATGCTGAATATTGATAAACAGTGTTTTGAAATCTGGTGTCATGGTAATACCGGTGACTTCGCAGCCTTCAGGGCCGACAAAGAAGCGTTTGATATTGTCGTTACTAGCCGGCATGCCAATGCGTGTTTGCTGTCCTGCTGACGTCGTGATGGTAGTACCATCGCTGACTTTGCCCGGTAATGCCGCAAGCAGCATACAGCTGGTAGTGTCGGTATACGCACCATCGTCCGTTTGAATCCATAACACACCACGTGGATCAAAATACAAACCATCAGGAGAAGACAGATCATTGCTAGCACTTAACTGCGATAAATTCTCTGCGGACAAGTTACTTGGTGCACCAAACAGATAGATATCCCATTCAAAACTGGTTGCGGCATGATCGCCGCCCGTCTCTGCCCAGCGAATGATATGACCGTTGTCATTACCACTTGGTTTGCCATTGACTTGATAGCTACGCGGGTTAGCAGCTGATAAAGGTTGGTCCTCACGCACACCGCGATATTTATTGTTGGTCAATGTCACATAGACATCGCCCGTCATAGGACTGACCGATACCCATTCTGGTCGATCCATCTTGGTGGCGCCAGCGGCATCGCCAGCAGCGCGAGCATAGACCAGCACTTCATCTTGGCTATTAAATGGTAACGCACTATTGAAGGCATCTAGTCCATTTTGACCTTGCACAAGTGCTTTCCACTCGCCGCTGCCATCTTCATTAAAGATAGCAACATATAGTGTGCCTTCGTTGAGATACTTATCACCCGCTTTTAGGCCACCACCGATATCATTGTTTGACCACATCGCTTTTGAGACGAACTTATAAATATACTCACCACGCGCATCATCACCCATATAAAACACAACAGGCTTGCCTTGTTCAACAGGTGCATAGGCACAGTTTTCATGGGCAAATCGGCCCATGGCGGTACGTTTTTGCGGTGTAGAGTTTTGGTCAAACGGATCAATCTCAGTGATATAGCCAAAGGTATTGAAACCATTACGATAATCATCAGCAGCACTAGCACCAACAGCGGTCATATCCCAACGTGAAAACTCGTCTGTGATGATGGCGTCTTTGGCGCCAGGCGTGTGCCATAGATATCTAGAGCCTGGAGAGTTTTCTGGTGCACCGTAACGCTCGCGACCATAGTTATCACTGGCGCTTAACTGACTGGCATCTTGTCCGCGCGCAAACACACCCAAGAAGTTCTCTTCTGTGGTCAGGTAAGTGCCCCAAGGTGACAAACCTGCACCGCAGTTATTATTAATGCCGCGCGTCTGAAAACCTGTTGGGTCAAACTTGGTTTTGACCAAATCAGAACCTGCCACAGGGCCTGCCAACTGCGCAGTCGTACTACTAGTGATACGTCGATTGTATTTGGAGTTTGGCACCATCTCATAGCCCATGCCATTTGCGCGGCGCTTCATCTCAACCACGGCCACACCATGGCAGTTGACTTCACGGCGCACATCGCTGGCAAGGCGGCGGCGTTGGAATAAAGGCGCAGCATCTTTATCTTCGATGACATAATAGCCAAACGGACTTAGCTCCTCACTATTGACGTATTCGTGATTCATAACCAGTAGGCCATTCTCTGAGGCTTTGGCATCGTACGCATTGCTGTTTTTGCCAAAGAACCACATGCCATCATGGTTATCGCCCATGCGCCATTCAAATGATTCTGCCGACTGCTCACGATTGTCTTTCCAGTCGTCAAGGCCAGGCATCAGCGGTGTGCCAAGCGGCAGTATCATCTCTGCCTTGTAACCTTCTGCCACCGTCATCTTTTCAGCAGTTGAGTGCGCTACGGCCTTAAACTTTAAGGTTTCAGGACGCTTCAAATCACCCTGCGCAGGAATAGCAGCATCATTGCCATCTTCGACAATAGGACTACTGATATTGTCATCGTCATCACTACAACCAACCAAAGGTAGCGCGCCAAAAAACGCTGCTGCCGTCAACCCTGTACCACCTTTTAGAATACTACGGCGATTCAGACGGCGATTAATAACCGTCTGAAAATCAGTATTATTAGTAGGGTTTGAATCTTCAACGATTTCGTGAGCGAGCTCTAGTTCTTTATTCAATAATGTCATTATCAGTCACCTTGCTATTGGGCTAGATTGGCGGAGAGTGGGTCGCGGCTTCACATTACAGCCACAAAAATACGAATTCCGCTTAAGTCTACTGACTCTTTATGACAGCACGCTGAACGATAGATGACAAACTGATGACAATAACTGTACAAACAATTATTGAGAGATATAAGTATTAAAAAATTTTGAAAAAATATATAAAGTCTAAAAAATAAAAGCCCCAAGCAATGGCTCAGGGCTTTTTGATATTTATGACCACTAGTACTGGTTCATTTAGCAAGCTTACTGCACTTGTGTTACCCATTCATGAGCACCCAATGTTAGTTTGAGCTTATCGCCTGCTTGTAGTACACCCACGCCGCTTGGTGTGCCAGTCATAATCACATCACCTGCCTGTAAGCTAAAAGCATGGCTGATATTGACCAGCAGCTCATAGACAGGGAACAGCATCAAAGCACTATCACCGTCTTGCGCCAGCTTATCATTGATGGTGAGCTGATAATGGACATTCTGAAGATTGCCAAACGCTTGCGGGTCGATCCAGTCAGCAAGCACGCATGCCCCATCAAAACACTTGGCACGCTCCCATGGATGACCTTTTTCTTTAAGGGTGCTTTGCAAATCGCGCAAGGTCAAATCCAGCCCCAACGTCACCCCGCCAATCGCTTGCTGTGCCTCCTCAATCGTTGCCATCGACAAGTCAGCTGACAGCTGAATACATAGCTCAGCCTCGTAATGCGTCCCGCCAAATATCTCTGGATTGGGACGGATCACATCATGGCGAGTAGATACCACAGAAGAGGCGGGCTTCATAAACAATATGGGTGATGATGGCACCTCATTGCCAAGCTCTTCTGCATGCGCCGCATAGTTACGCCCCACGCAGACGACTTTGCCAATAGAGCTACGCAGACGCTCATTGTGTTGCTCAATGCTTTGTTCTTCACTGACCCCAGCGGTGATGGCATTTGCTAATGACATATGTGGCGATTGGCTCATACTAGACTCTCCCTATAAATGATAAATATTTTTCAGCAATCCCTACTATATTGTCTACTGTCACCTTTATTGTCATCTTGGCGACCATTCATGACTAGTGACTCTCTATGGAATCGTGTTGGTCATCACATCTGGTGGCACATAGCTGGCGTGTCGGTTCATACGTTTTTCAAACAGTCTAAAGCTAAACAAGATAACCCATGACAGCACAAGATAAACGATACCCGCGGCAAAGAACAGCTCCATCAGCGTATAGGTACGCGCACTGATCGTACGAGCCACCCCCGTAATATCCATCAACGCGATGGTCGATGCGAGCGCACTGCCCTTTAGCATAAAGATAACTTCATTACTGTAGGCTGGGATCACAATACCAAACGCACGCGGCAACGTTACACGTGTCAGCTTCTGCCATTTTGACATACCAAGCGCATCGGCCGCCTCAAGCTCACCGACAGGTATCGTCTGAATCGCACCGCGTATAATCTCTGCCAGATATGCACTGGTATTTAGGGTAAAGGCGATGATGGCACACCAGTATGCTTGACTGAGCACCGGCTCCCATAAAAACGACTCACGCACCGCCCCGAACTGACCAAGACCATAGTAAATCAGGAATATCTGCACCAGCAGCGGCGTACCGCGGAAAAAGAAAATATAAAGAAATGGCAATATCTGTACTAACCAGCTCTTCGACAAGCGCAGCAGCGCTAGAATCAAACCAAAAAACAATCCGACAATACCTGAGATCACGACCAGCTGTATAGTCAGTACCGCACCGCCCAGTAAATCAGGTATATGATCAAAAATGACCTGCCAATTCCAATCCATAGTATCTCTCCTCTATCCTATGGTCGATTGACTGTGAGTGGATTGACGGCTTATCTTTTTGGCATAGCGTGCCGCTGGATTGGCGCGCCACTCAAGCCACATCATAAAGCCAGTAATCAACATGGTCAGACCCAAATAAATAATCGCGGCTGCCATATAAAAGGTAAACGGCTGCTGTGTTGACTGCGCAGCACGCGACGACTGATACATGATGTCTTTGAGACCCACCACAGACACCAGCGCCGTGTCTTTGAGCAGTACCAAAAATAAATTGCCCAAACCTGGTAATGCAATCTGCCATACTTGCGGCAACGTAATGCGATAAAAGGTCTGAAAAGGACGCATACCAATCGCTTGCGACGCTTCTCGTTGCCCTATCGGAATCTCTTGAATCGACATGCGAAAAATCTCAGTCGCATACGCCCCAAACGCGATCGACAGCGCCATAACACCGCCCCAAAAAGCGCTAATCTCGACATAGTCGTTGTAGCCGAACTTTTTGAGGATGCTCATCAATAAGATTGAGCCGCCATAATAAATAAAGAGCACCAATAGCAACTCAGGAATACCACGCATCGTCGCAGTATAGACAGTCGCAAGCTTACGCAACAACCAGATATTGGACATCTTTGCGGTTGCGCCGAGCAAGCCTAAGGCCAGACCAATGATTAAACTGGTCACGGCAAGCTGTATGGTGACGGTAGCGCCGCTTAATAAAAGCGCGCCAAATCCTTGTAAGTCAAACACGATTATCCACTCAGTCTCTTTATATTAGCAATTTGCAAAATATGAGTTAAAAGAATCAGCATCAATAGCTGAACGCAGTCCATCACCGTATTTTATACCACCTTAATACAGATGGTCGTCGTCAAAAAAAATGACGTCAGAGCAATACGGTTGGCGCTGCGATAATTGACACAGTAGAAATGAGCGCTGATTTTATCATATTCGCTCGCCGTGATGTTAATCCTGACGCGTAAAAGCTGTGTCTAAACCGTACTTAAACAGACACTTGGGCAAATACGCGTGAAACGAACTGACTAAATTTGAGTAAAGCGAATGGTGAATAACGATGACTATGCCATGACCATACGATACGTTTATGGAATAATAAAAAAGGACATCACCATCATGGCAATATCCTTTTATTAATCAAAACAATATTTTTGACTGCTATCTTTAACTACTGTTAGCTATTAACTAACGTTTTCTGTCGCTGGTTGCTTGCTAATATCTGCATCTGTATCTTCGCCTGTATTTGCGTCCTCATTAACTGTACTCGTTGCAGATACTGGCACCGCAAAGTACTTTTGATTGATTTTATCGTAAGTACCGTTGGCTTTAATATTGGCTAAAGATTGATTGATCTTTGCTTGTAGCGGATCGCCTGGGCGTACTGCTATTGCAAAGTTATCATTGATATCAATCTCGTCGCCTTTTAGTGCATATTTACTACCAGCAGGAGAGCTCAGCCACTCTATCGCAGGCAACTTATCAGAGATCATCGCATCGACGCGGTTTGATCCTAGATCCAAAAACGCATTGCTCAGCGTATCATAAAGCTTCATGTCAGCGTTTGGATACTTGTCTTCGAACCACTGTGATGAGATGGTCGAGCGCTGCGCGGCAATCGAGTGAGCGTCGATGTCGCTTTGGTTACTAGGGTCAAAACTGCTGTCTTTTTTGGCCAAAAAAACCAAGGTATTGCTAAAGTATGGATCAGTGAAGCTAACCTGCTCTGCACGCTCTGGCGTAACGGACATCGCCGCGACAATCGCATCATACTTACCGGCTTTTAGACCAGGAATAATACCGTCCCAATCTTGCGCCATAATCTCACAAGTCACCTGCATATCGGCACAGATGGCATTGGCTATCTCAACGTCAAAACCACCCAGTGTCCCATCCGCATTGGTATAGTTAAAAGGTGCATACGCCCCTTCCGTACCAATACGAAGTACGTCATCCTTAGTTGCCTTTGTTTCGGTCGTATCAGAACTGGTATCGGCCGCATTCTCTTGGCTATTGCTACAGCCAGAGATGGTAAAAATAGTCGCCAGTGCGAGCAATGGCACAGATAGACGACTGCTCGTCATAGCGCTAATAATAGATTTGCCAGTCGTAGCACGGACTGGAACACAGTGATTGCTCATGATCATCCTTGGGTTTTCTTGGGTAAACAACACTTTTGAAAATAACGGTCTATGCAGAAGACGTCGTCTTAGTTCGTTGCCGCTTCAGCTGGTGCGTCTTCTTCAACGACTATGACTTCATCAACGCCATCAGTCACGACTGCTTTTTGTGCCGCAGCGGTCGAGCTGGTACCAAAGTAACTGCCTGTGATTTGATCATAAGTGCCGTTGTCTTTTAGCTCAGCCAATGCCGCATTAAATTTAGCAACCAATGGATCGCCTTTACGGAATGCAATACCCATTGCATCGTCGTCGCTGCTGATTTCTTGACCTTTAATCTCGTAGCCGCTACCCGCTTCTGTTTTTAGCCAATCAGTGCCAGTGACTTTATCAGACATCATACCGCGCACACGACCTGAGGTTAGATCTAAATAGGCATTGTCTTGAGTATCATATAGCTTGATATCAGCATCCGCGTGCTCGTCCTGTAGATACTGTGAGGCCACGGTAGAGCGCTGTGAAGCGATTGGCTGACCTTTGAGCGAATCGATGCTGATATCGTCGCCTTTTTTACCAATCAAGATGATACCACTATGGAAGTAAGGGTCACTGAAGTCGACCACTTCTTTACGTTCAGGGGTGATTGACATACCAGCGATGGCGGCATCAAATTTCTGTGCGTTAAGCCCTGGAATCAAACCATCCCAATCTTGAGAGATGACTTCACATTCTGCTTTCATTTGTGCACATAATGCGTCAACCAACTCAATCTCGTAGCCGATCAGTTTGCCATCAGCATCGGTGTAGCTAAATGGCTTATAGCTTGATTCTGTTGCGATTTTGATATTCATAGGTGCTTCAGACGCGGTATAAGCTTCAGCATTTTCTGCTGGTGCTGAGCTGTTGTTACAACCTGCTAGCATTAGCATCGCGGCGCTAAGCGGTGCTAGCAACAAGGCTTTTTTGCTCATTGATGAGGTCATTAGTGATGTCATTGAAAGTGTCATACTTATTATTCCTTAATATAGTTACCAGCCATATCGTCACTTATTACGTGCTGCTTGATGCCTTATTGAGCGCCACTTACTCAGTACTTGTCAGTGGCGCGCGCGTATTCGCAGCCGTCTTTAGTGAGTCATTATTGACCAAAGTTTTGCTGCTCAAGACGGGCAAGCTCACCGTTGCTACGGATCTCGCTCAATGCTTTATCAAACTCCGCTTTGAGTCCATCACCTTTACGCACGGCAATGGCAATATTGTCATTATTGTCTATCTCATCACCAACGATACCGAAGCCTTCTTTATTGTCAGCGAGCCATGATTTGGCAGAGACTTTTTCGGCCAATACTGCATCGCTACGACCAGACTTTAGATCCAAGTAAGCATTGTCATAGTTGTCATATAGCTGCACGGTATTGCCATCTTTGCCTTCGTAGTTATCTTGTAGATAAGCGCCTGGCGTGGTAGAACGCTGACCGCCAAGCGTGACGTTTTGGATCGCCATTGGATCAAAGCTGCCATCAGTGTTGCTGAGCCATACCATCGTATTGGCAAAATACGGCTCGCTGAAATCGACTTTTTCTTGACGCTCAGCCGTGATTGACATACCTGCGATAACGGCATCATATTTTTGTGCCAATAGACCTGGGATAATACCGTCCCAATCCTGCGCCACGATTTCACAGTTGGCTTGCATCTGCTCACACAAGGCATTGGCAACATCGACATCAAAACCGCTCAAGCTACCATCAGCATTGGTATAGTTAAACGGAGGATAAGCGCCTTCGGTTGCAATGCGGATGGTTTTGCCAGTCGTTTCTGCGGCAGGTGCATCGGCATTGGCTTCGGTAGTTTCATCGGCAGGTTGGCTACAAGCGCTTAGCATGAGCGCAGCAGAGACGGTCATCGATGACCAAAATAGACGAGCGTTCGACATCATATGTTCCTTAAATTCTGATGGGTATGGATATGGGGTTCTGATACTTTGTTCTCTGACGTCCCTGACAGACAAGCAATATAGATAGCAGAATAATGGACAGCCGTTAAAATTGACCGACTATAAACCTTTTGATAATACCTGAGTAAAAAATCAAAAACAAACGTTTTGCATACTCACCGTGACTATTGGGCAATAAAGGATAAACAATAGTTACGGTATAGTGATTTTTATATTTGATAGGATTCGATGGCGGTAAAGTCGGTAGGGCGCTACCACCATCTGATTTATAGCTTGGACAGGATTAGTGCGGACGATGCGAGGCCATAAAATCTTTGACGCGCTCGGAGGTAGGATTGTCAAAGACTTGCTCAGGTGTGCCGATCTCCTCAACCACCCCTTGGTGCAGGAAGACCACTTTGCTTGATACTTCACGGGCAAAGCGCATTTCATGAGTGACGATCAGCATAGTGCGACCCTCTTCTGCCAGCTCTCGCATCACAGCCAGTACTTCATTGACCAACTCAGGGTCTAGCGCCGAGGTTGGCTCATCAAATAATAGCACTTGCGGCTGCATGGCAAGCGCGCGCGCAATGGCAACCCGCTGACGCTGACCACCAGATAAGTTCGCTGGATAAGCGTCTTTTTTATCGAGCAAACCGACTTTGTCGAGCAGTTTTTCGGCATCGCTAATCGCTTGGGCTTTTTTGATCTTGAGAACCTGCGTTGGCCCCTCAATAATGTTTTGTAGGATCGTCTTATGTGGCCACAAATTAAAGTTTTGGAAGACGAACCCAACGCGAGCACGCAAGCTCTCTAACTGCTTCACATCCGCCGCTTGCAGCTCACCTGATCTGGCAGGTTTTAGCATCAGCTCTTCGTTACCGATCAGGATACGACCTTGATTGGGATTTTCGAGCAAGTTAATACAGCGCAGCAATGTCGATTTACCTGAGCCAGATGAGCCCAAAATAGAGATGACATCACCATCATAGGCCGTCAGAGACACTCCCTTGAGCACCTCTAATGAGCCATAACTTTTATGGATGTCTTGTAAGTCTAGGGCGATAGGCCGAGTTGGTTTTTTTGCAGTATCAAGCATGGTTCAGCAGACTTCCAATAAATATGAGTGAAAACACGAATAAAAATAAATAAGAGCCGTATATATAGTATAAGTATCTATAGCATTATTATGCTAATGCTACGCCTGAGCAGGCCAAGAGAAAAATGCCATATTGTCTCTTATTACACAGTAAAAAGGCAAATCTTGTGTTTAACCAGTCAGTTAATCAGTACTGGATAACTGACTGGCACAAAAAAGCCCAGACCATATTTATCGCTCTGGGCTTTATTTTATCACTTTCGCGTGCCAGGCGTTGTTTTATCTGATAATGCTATATTGACCAACACACTATCATAGCGTTTGGCGCGCCATAAAACTTAGTACGTCGATACATGCTCTGAATCTTCGGTGCCATCCAGTACTTCTGCATCATCTGCGGTTGCCACAGCCACATCATCCCCTGTACTGACAGCCATACCGTCATCGGCGCTAGCAACGGCGATGTCATCAGAGCTACTCGCAGTTGCGGTTGCATTCTCTTCAACGCTGGTTTGAGCGTCAACGCTTGTATCCGCTTGCGTCTCCATTGGTGTCTCGTCTTTGCTACAAGCACTGAGCGCAAGCACCCCTGCAACCAAGCCAACCGTCATCCAGTTTTTGTATGTCGTGTTTTTAATCGTCATCGTTATTCTCCATTACTTGTCATATGATTCAGCGTCATTTATTGATAGTGCCGTTTTCTTAGTGCCTACTATACTGATGATACATCGCAGCTACCTTAGTATTTACAGCGCAGTTCTGTTAAAGGCACGTAAACACAGCTCACAAAATATTTGAAGCAACCCTTTGTAAAGTCACTTTGATGCTTTGTAAAGCGGGTTCTGTTCACAAAATCATCTTTACTATCGCCGCAATCTCCTCTATGTTAAATAGCATAATGACCTATGGACCGCTAAATAGGCATTCAAAACTGATTTTTTGCTAAATTTTCGCCTTTTTAGGCGCTTTTATTTATATAAAACTGATATCACATAAGGAGAATAATTGATGAGTCAAGCTAATACGACGGATATTACCACCTACATGCAGTCTGTTGGCAAGCAAGCCAGAGCCGCTTCTCGTGCGCTCGCGGCAGCCAACACAGGCGACAAAAACTCAGCACTCATGGCCATTCATGATGAGCTAGTCAATGCCAAGCCAGATATTTTGGCAGCCAATAAAATCGATATGGACAACGGTCACAAAAACGAGCTTGATAGCGCTCTGCTCGATCGCTTGGAATTAAACGAAGCACGATTCAACGCTATGCTCCAAGGCCTAAAAGACGTGGCGAGCCTGCCTGATCCAATCGGCGAAGTGACGGATATGACTTATCAGCCATCAGGGATTCATTTGGGCAAAATGCGTGTGCCACTGGGCGTCGTTGGCATGATTTATGAATCGCGTCCTAACGTAACCTTAGAAGCTGCTTCACTGGCACTAAAATCAGGCAACGCCATCATCTTACGCGGTGGCTCTGAAGCGTTTGAATCCAATCAAGCGATTGCCAAATGCATCATAAAAGGTCTCAGTCAGACGGATCTCTCTGAGCACAGCGTTCAAGTATTGCAAACGACCGATCGAGCTGCCGTTGGTGAGCTGATCACCATGACTGAATATGTGGACGTCATCGTACCGCGTGGCGGCAAAGGTCTGATTGAGCGTATTAGCAACGACGCCCGCGTCCCTGTGATCAAGCATCTAGATGGTAACTGCCATACCTTTATCGATAGCGATGCGGATCCTGAGATTGCCATCAAAGTCAGTGTCAATGCCAAAACCCATCGTTATGGTACGTGCAACACGATGGAGACGCTGCTGATTGATGCCTCTATCGCCAAAGATTTATTACCAAAGATTGCCACTGCCATTATCGAGGCCGATGATGCCATGCAACTGCGTGTTGACGAAAGTGCTGAGAGTATCTTGGCCGATGTGATCACCTTAAACGGTCACTTGTCTGCTGCTACCTCTGAGGACTGGGATACAGAATATCTTGCCCCTATTCTTGCGGTAAAAGTCGTCGACGGTATCGATGAGGCGATTGAACATATCAATACACATGGCAGCCATCATACCGATGTCATCATCACGGACAACTATACCAAGTCGCAACGCTTCATTCGTGAAGTGGACTCAGCAAGCGTGATGATTAACGCTTCTAGCCGTTTTGCTGATGGCTTTGAATATGGTCTTGGTGCTGAGATTGGTATTTCAACGGACAAAATCCATGCGCGTGGCCCAGTGGGTCTTGAAGGACTGACCTCGCAAAAATGGATCGTCTATGGTCATGGTGAAGTACGTGCATAACTAAATCTGTATTCATGATTGAATCGAGCGTTTGAGAACGTCGGCCATTGTGCTGGCGTTTTTTTATGATAATCATAGCTATCTATATTACGGACATCTAAACAATAAGGAGCGGTGCCACCATGCAAAGCGGCAAGATTAAACATTGGAATCACGAAAAAGGCTATGGCTTTATCGATGTCGATGATCAAGATGAAGACGTGTTTTTTCATATTAGCAAAGTAAGTTTGGCGGAGCCGATAGCGGTTGGTCGACGTGTCTATTTCACGAGTAGTCGTAATGATAAAAACCAATTGCGTGCCACCAAAGTGACGTCAGCCGTACTCAGCATTGAACCAGATACTGCACCAAATACACCAAGGCAGATGCCCAATAATAGCAAACGAGATAATCACAGCCGGCCCTCAAATCGCAACCATCAAAACACTCGTCAAAATAGCTCTCGCAACAAGAGAAGCCTAGGCAGTACCCTATTTAGCCTCATTGCCATTATCGCTGTCGCTGTCTACTTCTTTGGCGATTTAGGCTCGACGTTATCTCAGTATACGTCTGACAATACCAGTCAAGTCGCCACAACTGACACAGCGACCACTAGCATCACAGGCGATGCACAAGTCGATAAGACGATTGCGCTGATTCAACAAGGCGGGCCATACCCTTATCCCAATAAGGACGGCACGACGTTTTATAACCGTGAAGGCAGACTGCCAGCACAATCGCAAGGCTATTACCGTGAATACACCGTACCCACCCCTGGCGTCTCCCATCGCGGTGCAAGGCGTATCGTCACAGGTGGTCGCCCGCCCACTGTTTATTACTTAACCGTCGATCATTATGACAGTTTTCAAAAGCTTGAGGTACCCTAATATGAAACCAAAGGATATTAGTCAAAAAGCCATGAATCAGAAAGATACGAGCCAAGCCATCCACTATGTCAGTCAAGACCCCATTAACCAAAACGGTACAGCGCTATCTGCCGTCATTCCTACTCAGGCTGTTACCATACCTGCGTGTGACACACTGGACAAAACCACGCTATTGACGAGTCTGGCGCGTGCCTGCCACTTCCCCAGCTATTTTTCACACAATTGGGACAGTGCATGGGACTGTCTGACAGACAGCGATGTGCAGCACTTAGTGCTTGATTTGACGGTAATAAAAAAGATAAACACCGAAGATTTCACTATTTTTAAAAGCATTATAGAAGATGCTTATAGTGACTTTGGTAAGCCGCAACTGTGGATTATTGTGCCCTTTGAGAATGACACTTAGCGGTGGAAAAATGACGAGGAGACTGCAGGAAGCAATAAAGACATCTTTGAGAGACCCGATAGCATGCGCTTTATCACAGCACCCTCTACTATCGAGACATTAGCGCTATTTGCAGGGGCATTGGCTTTTGCCGATGGGATGACGCTCGTGGCTGAGGACGCATGGTTTGAGCTACCGACGTTTGTCTGGGCACTGGCAGGCGGCGTCATCATACGCAATGTGTTAACGATGGTCTTCAATTTTGAGATGTTTGATCGCTCGATTGATGTATTTGGTAATGCGTCTTTGAGTCTGTTTTTGGCAATGGCGTTACTGTCATTGAAGCTGTGGCAGTTGACGGATTTGGCAGGGCCTGTATTGGTCATATTGATCGTACAGACCATCATCATGATTATCTACGTCTACCTCATTACCTTTAAAGTCATGGACAAAGACTATGACGCGGCAGTACTCTCAGCAGGGCATTGCGGTTTTGGTATGGGAGCTACCCCGACAGCGATTGCCAGTATGCAAGCCGTCACGGATCGCTATCTCCCCTCGCCGAAAGCCTTCTTAATCGTGCCAATGGTTGGTGCGTTCTTTGTCGATATCGTCAATGCCACGATATTGCAAATATTCACCAAGTTGCCGTTTATGTAATACTACTTATGTAATACTACGTCTGAACGTATTTAAGCCGTGATTAATCTTGAAGAGATTGCATGAGTCACATCGTGTGATAGCATTATTATCAAATACAATGTGATCCCACCGCCATTCATCGTATCAATAGACATTACTCAGAATTATTAAAACTTATTAAAAGTATCGAGGCATTTTATGTTGGTATTTGCCATTATTCTTGTGGTTTCAGGCGCACTCATTATTGGTGCATTATGGGGTCTATACGGCTATATGCCTGACTGGATACAAGGCAATCTGCTTGCGCTGGCAGGTGGTGCGCTCATGAGCTCAGTGGTACTTGAGATGATTCAACCTGCGATTGGCGAGAGTGGTTTGTGGACGACTGTCGCCTTTACCGTGTTAGGCGCAGTGGTCTTTACGGCTATTGACTATCTGATTGATGAAAAAATGCAAAACAAAGGCGGGGCAGGTTTGCTTGCTGCTATTACGCTTGATGGTATCCCAGAAAACTTAGCGCTTGGCGTCGCGCTGATTGGTGGTAACGCTTTACAAGTCGCGGCACTAGCAGGGTCTATTTTATTATCAAACCTCCCAGAAGCCGCAGGCGGTGCCAAACAAATGCGCGATGGTGGTAGCAGTCACAAAAAAATACTCATGCTATGGATTGGTGCAGCTATTTTATTATCATTAGCAGCTATTATTGGCAAAATGCTTCTCAAAGATGTCGATGATGCAGTAATTAGTGCAATTGACTGTTTTGCCGCAGGGGCGGTGATTGCTTCATTAGCGACAGAAGTTTTTCCTTCTGCATTTAAAGATGGCAACCATTGGGCGGGTATCAGCACTGCTATTGGTTTGGTGCTGGCATTAGGACTCAATCAACTCGGTGGCTGAGATTATAAATATTCGTAGGGTTTAAATTTGCCCCTTATTGCATGAGCATGCTCTTATCGCACAATTATTTGAATGAATAAAACCGCCCAGCAATAATGTTGGGCGGTTTTTATTTATCTGACATTCGGTTCAAATATGTCTAGGTGCGGCATCATGCAGCAACATGATCGACTCACTAAAGCGTAAACCCAATCACATTGAGCTTGTTCTCTTCTGCAAACTTAAATAACTCGTGAACGTGATTTAAATTCTCACGAAATGTATTCAAACCTTCTTGACTCTCTGCTTCGTGGTAGCCGATATCGTGTACCAATTTTTTTAAGTCTGTCGCGGCAAACGCTTTGACGATCTCAGGTACGACGGCCACATTGTATAATAAACCGTCATGCTGCTCATGCAGCGGGGTGCTATTGTTTGCCAAAAACAACAAATCGCACAAGGCATAATGCCCCTCTCCCAATAACTCAACCAGTTCTTCCGTATAATGTTCAAGAGACGCTTGTCTCACATCTAAGTATTGGTTGTCGCGATTTTCTCTTAGCTCATCCAGTGTCATATCACCAACAAGTATGCTGGTTAAATTTTCCTCGCGAACACTACAAAAGCAAAATGACATAGTTGTTGAAATAGACATCGTATCTTCCTTAACTGTGATTAAAAATAAAACCGCCTAGCAAACGCTAAGCGGTTTTTTGTTATACAACTCTCAAATAGAGTCAGTTAATACTTACTGGTTTTTTTCGTACACTGGTAGCTCTTTGCAGATGGCTTCTACTTTACCGCGTACTTCAGCTGCAACCGCTTCATCACCGCGGCTGTCTAGCACGTCACAGATCCAGCCTGCCAAATCACCCGCTTGCGCTTCGTTGAAGCCGCGAGTAGTAATGGCTGGGGTACCGATACGGATACCAGAGGTGACAAATGGTGATTTTGGATCATTTGGTACGGCGTTTTTGTTGACCGTGATATGTGCATCACCAAGCCATTTGTCGGCTTCTTTACCGGTCATTTCTTGCTTCACTAGGCTAATCAGCATGAGATGGTTTTCAGTACCACCAGAGATGATCTCATAGCCACGCTCTTGAATGACTTTTGCCATGGCTTGTGCGTTTTTCACAACTTGCTGCTGATAGGTTTTGAAGTTGTCTTCCAGCGCTTCTTTAAAGCAAACCGCTTTTGCCGCGATGACGTGCATGAGCGGGCCACCTTGGTTGCCTGGGAATACGGCAGAGTTTAGCTTTTTAGCAAGTTTCTCATCACGCGACAAGATCATACCTGAACGCGGGCCACGTAGGGTTTTGTGTGTGGTGGTAGTGGCCACATCAGCAAAAGGTATTGGGCTTGGATAGACGCCGCCCGCAACAAGACCAGCAACGTGTGCCATGTCTACCAATAGATACGCGCCTACCTCGTCAGCGATGTCACGGAAACGCTGCCAATCAACGACTTGTGAATACGCTGAGAAGCCTGCGATGATCATCTTTGGCTTGTGCTCACGCGCTAATGCTTCTACTTGATCATAGTCAATAAGGCCAGTGCCATCGACCAATCCATACTGTACGGCGTTGTAGTTCAGGCCTGAGAAGTTGATGTGCGCGCCATGCGTTAAGTGACCACCAGCGTCTAGACTCATGCCAAGTACCGTGTCATTGGCTTCTAGCAATGCTAAAAATACGGCAGCGTTTGCTTGGCTGCCTGAATGTGGCTGGACGTTGACGTATTCAGCACCGAACAGCTCTTTTGCACGGTCAATGGCCAATTGTTCAATGACATCGACATGCTCACAGCCACCATAATAACGCTTACCAGGATAGCCTTCAGCGTATTTATTGGTCAAATCAGTGCCTTGTGCTTCCATCACTGCTTGTGAGCAGTAGTTTTCAGAGGCAATCAACTCGATGTGATTTTCTTGACGAACGCTTTCTGCGGCCATCGCTTCAGCAAGGGTCGGATCAAACTCTTTGATAGAAATGTCTTTAAACATAATAATGTCCTAAGTAGTGACTGTCATTGAAAAAGTATCATTGAAAAGAAGCTGATAGCTTGCCCACAATCAAACGAACACTGCATCGACGTTGCTCAAAGTATGCTAGGTACTTGTGCACGCTGCTCTTTTGCCAGCTGTTTTATGGTACGACCATGATTGTAAATGGCGACTATCAGTAAAAATTAACATAAGAATAAACACAGGCAGTTGGCCTGCATTAACTTGACCGATCCGTCAATAAAATCGATATACAGCGGCATCGATAGCATTGCGAAAGCGTAAGTGTAACATGAAAAATTGTGCGATGAGCGCAAAAAAGCCTGCCTGAAGATGAGCAAATTAAATGGCGATATAACACAGATAAATAGCCAATTAAATAAAGGTTTTACTCAATGCAAATTTTTGACCCTAGTTTTTTCTTTGTGTATATAAGAATAAAACGTTTTTAAGTATCACTGGACAAAAATGCCGGCAAAAAGGTTTCGCTGATAAGTAGTAAGCGACCATACCAGTCATAGCGCGTTTGCCGTTGCCAGCCCTCGCTCGTCTGTCGCACAAATCGCTGGTTTGGCACTGTGCGCCGACGTTTAAATAACACATAACCGATGGGCGTACCTTTTAGCTGCTGCAAGCGTCGCGCGTTACCTTTTAGGCTTGATAGCGGAAAGATGCTTTGCGCACCGACCCATGGCTGCTCGTCATTGCCGTATAGCAGTACTTCACGTATCCACGCCAGCAGTGGACGATTCAGCGCTGAGCCTTGCAGACCCAATTGTCGCTTTTGTTGCAGCGTCAATAGCCGATAGCCTTCAAAGGTGCGCTCCACTCGTAACGGCTGCCCTGCCTTCTCTTCTAGCATGGCTGTGAGCGAACCTTCGGCATTGAGCCACGATACGAGTTCAATAGGAGGCAGAGAGGTAGCAATACTAGCAATAGAGTTTGTGGGCATAGTTAACGGCTAATCATGAAATGTGTAAAGTAAAGGCCTGCAGGCTATTATTAATAGTGGATATTAGTGGTGTATATCAATGAAGCGTATCAAAGGCTGGCATATTGTCCGCGTTAAATGGTAGTGCCTCATGGGCTTGCTTGCGATATTGTGCCATATGCATCCGATCTCTGGCACAAAAATCGCCAATCGCAGGGACAAAACGCGGATCATAAATACGGTGAAGCGAGTGCGTGGTCGTTGGGATAAATCCACGAACCAGCTTATGCTCCCCTTGCGTACCCGGATCAAAGGACGCTAGCCCTTGCTCGATGGCAAACTCAATGCCTTGGTAATAGCACAGCTCAAAATGCAAGCTGTCATACTCACCAAGCGCGCCCCAGTATCGACCGTACAAAGTCGCACTATTATCAACATCATTATTAACATCGCCATCAACACTGTCGTCGTTGTCGCTATTACTATCAGGTGTGTCATACAAGAACAAACTACTGGCAATAATCTCACCACTGGCATCGAGTGCTTGCGCGAGCATAATATGTTCAGACATACTCGCTGCCAATGCCATAAAAAAGTCTATCGTCAGATAAGGCTGCTGTCCGCGTACCGCATAAGTCATCACGTAACAGTGATAAAAAGCCTTCCAGTCTGAATCGCTGATAGCATCGCCGATTTTTCGCTGGCAGATGATACCTTGCTCAGCCACTTTACGACGCTCCGCACGGATAGTTTTGCGCTTTTTAGCTTTTAGCGTCATCAAAAACGCATCAAAGTCTGCAAAGGGCTGACTGTCATTGAGCAGGTCTTTGTTTTGCCATAAGAACTGACAGCCTTGACGCTCGAATATCGGCATCGCAATCGGCGCGGACTCTACGCCGCGCTCTTGTGCTGCTAGCGCACGCTCTATATCAATTTCGGTCGGCATAGACGTGGTCGCAATAGAGGCTAGATTAGGAGTCACAAATAGCCCATGCCAGCTTGAGGCGCCGACTTGCTGAGCGATATCATCGACACCTGCGATGGCTGTTTTGATTATCTCTTCATTTAGCCTCTCCCCTTTTGCCAGCCAAAGCCGCTGACCCGTAATCGGCGTATACGGCACACTAGTGACCAATCTTGGATAATAGTCGAGACCATAGCGCGCATACGCCTCTGCCCATGAATGATCGAACACGAACTCACCGCGTTGATGGCCTTTTATAAAGACTGGCATTACCGCAACTGGTTGCAGAGCAGCATCCTTAGTATCATCATTGACACGATGCACCAAAATAAATATCGGTAGCCACCCTGCCCGCTCGCCAATCGCGCCTGTCTCAGCAAGCGCCTGCCAAAAAGCAAATGACATAAAAGGCGTGTCTGGCGTTTGCCAATCGGTCTGGCTCTGCCAGCTGGTATCATTCATCAGCGCATACTCTAAACTCATACTCACCGTCACTCTTATAATCGCTATATATTTATCGATAACCAATCTGTTGATGACCTAGCCTAGCAAATTTTTGCGGTTTTGCTGTCACAATTTGCAAAGTTTTTTTGAGACGCAATAAAAAACCACCAATCGTGACATTGGTGGTTTTTAGGATTATCCTTATGTCCTCTCAAGAATAATATAAAGGTCAATAAAACACCGTCCATATTATTGAAAAGATGATATCGCAACAAATGACTGTTAGAATAAGGTTACTACCAGCTTAGTATAATTTGAAACCCTAAGATATGAGCGAAAACAGTATACTTAGTTCATGGTATGTGATTGACATCCTCTCGAATTTATAGTGGGTTTATTATAATATACCGTCAGCGACTTGCTGTCTGGCAGTTTTACGGGGCAGTCAACGTGCCATCTGAGAACGCCCTTGTAGTGAACATCAGTAAAAGAAAATGTTTTATCAAACTTGAATATCTCTAACTTAAATATTGCTAAGCAGCTACATACGACGTACTTGTTCGAACGATATTATTGAGCATTGCATAGTATCATTGACCCATATTCAACATTATATTCGAGCTTTATTATTAACGACAACTAAAGGAAGATTCAAATAAAATGTCAAAAATTATTTATACAAAAACTGACGAAGCCCCAGCGCTTGCGACACTATCTTTTTTACCTATTGTAGAAGCGTTCACTAAGACCGCAGGTGTCGAAGTTGAAACTAGTGACATCTCTGTTGCGGCACGTATATTGGCTGAATTCCCTGAATACTTGACCGAAGAGCAACGTGTTCCTGACAACCTAGCTGAGCTTGGTCGCCTGACTCAAGACCCCAACACCAACATCATCAAACTGCCAAATATCAGTGCCTCTGTACAGCAGCTCAAAGCAGCTATCAAAGAGCTGCAAGGTAAAGGCTATGCCATCCCTGACTTTCCAGATGATCCACAAACGGATGAAGAAAAAGAGCTACGTAAGCGCTATGGTAAGAGCTTAGGCAGTGCCGTAAACCCTGTACTACGTGAAGGTAACTCAGACCGCCGCGCACCAAAAGCCGTCAAAAACTATGCACGCAAGCATCCACATTCAATGGGTGAATGGAAACAATGGTCAAGCACACATGTATCGCACATGCATGGCGGCGACTTCTATGATGGCGAGCAATCTATGACCCTAGATAAGGCGCGCACGGTTCGCATGGAGCTATTGCTAGACGACGGCACCAAAAAAGTATTGAAACCTAAAATCGACCTACTAGACAAAGAAGTTATCGATTTGATGGTCATGAGCAAAAAAGCCCTGCTTGAATTCTATGAGCGTGAAATGGAAGATTGCCGCGAAGCGGGTATCTTGTTCTCACTACACGTCAAAGCCACCATGATGAAAGTCTCACACCCCATCGTGTTTGGTCATGCGGTCCGCATTTACTACAAAGATGCGTTTGAAAAACATGGCGAACTCTTTGATGAGCTTGGCATCAACGTCAACAACGGTATGGCAGATTTATACGATAAGATTGCTACTTTGCCAACCTCAACGCGTGAAGAAATTGAGCGCGACCTACATGCTTGTCAGGAGCATCGCCCACGTCTGGCCATGGTTGATTCGGCCAAAGGTATCACCAACTTCCATTCACCAAGTGACGTGATCGTGGATGCCTCTATGCCAGCGATGATTCGTTCAGGCGGTAAAATGTGGGGCGCTGATGGCAAAATGTATGACTGTAAAGCCGTCATGCCAGAGTCTACCTTTGCTCGTATTTATCAAGAAATGATTAACTTCTGCAAATGGCATGGCAACTTTGATCCAACGACCATGGGTACCGTACCAAACGTCGGCCTAATGGCACAAAAAGCAGAAGAATACGGCTCGCATGACAAGACCTTTGAATCTAGCGATGCTGGTATTGCTCGTATCGTCGACGTGGAGACCGATGAAGTCTTGCTCGAAAAACGCGTTGAAAAAGGCGATATCTGGCGCATGTGTCAGACCAAAGATGCCCCGATCCAAGATTGGGTCAAGCTTGCTGTACGCCGTGCCCGTGAATCAAATACGCCTGTTATCTTCTGGCTCGACCCATACCGTCCACATGAGAACGAGCTCATCAAAAAAGTTAAAATGTATCTAAAAGATCATGATACTGACGGTTTACACATCGAAATCATGTCTCAGGTTCGCGCCATGCGTTATACCCTAGAGCGTGTCGCTCGTGGCCTCGATACGATCTCTGCGACTGGTAACATCTTACGTGATTACTTAACTGACTTGTTCCCAATCCTAGAGCTTGGTACCAGTGCTAAGATGCTATCGGTTGTGCCACTCATGAAAGGCGGCGGCTTGTTCGAGACAGGTGCTGGCGGTTCTGCACCAAAGCATGTTGAGCAGCTCACCGAAGAAAACCATCTACGTTGGGATTCACTTGGTGAGTTCTTGGCCTTGAATGTCTCTTTGGAGCATTTGGCAAGCAACGACAACAATGCTAAAGCTCAAGTATTAGCCGATACGCTCGATACCGCGACCGAAAAACTGCTGCTGAATGACAAATCACCATCACGTAAAACTGGTGAGCTTGATAACCGTGGTAGTCACTTCTATCTAGCGCTATATTGGGCTGAAGAGCTGGCGGCGCAGGATCAAGATAGGGAGTTAAAAGCACAGTTCACGCCATTGGCGCAAAAGCTGGCAGAAAACGAAGACGCGATTGTCAAAGAACTTAACGACGTTCAAGGTAAGCCAGTCGATATCAAAGGCTACTACTATGCTGATGAGGATCTTGCGAAAAAAGCCATGCGTCCAAGCGCTTTGTTTAACGAAGCCTTGGCATCGCTATAAGTAATAAGCAATTGATCTTGAAACATTAATCCTAATCGCTCTGGTTTTTATACACAGATCGATTAGGTAAGTTTAAGTATTAGCAAACAAAACACCTCAGCTGTCTTAGAACGTTGAGGTGTTTTTTTGTGCCTATCTCAAAATGATAATAAACAACTTGCCTATGTCTATCCATTTCAAACACATAAAAAAACCACCTACATCAGTAAGTGGCCTTGAATAAATATAATAAAGTTTAACGCTCTAGGCATTAATGCGATTACGCATCCATGTGCTTGATAATGGCTTTACCAAACTCAGAAGTACTGAGCAAGATAGCATCTGGCATCAAACGCTCAAAGTCATAAGTAACCGTCTTATTGGCGATCGCGCCTTGGATACCACTGATGATGAGATCCGCCGCCTCACACCAACCCATATCACGCAGCATCATTTCCGCAGACAATATCAATGAGCCTGGGTTTACTTTATTCTGACCAGCATACTTAGGCGCAGTACCGTGCGTCGCTTCATAGACAGCGATTGAGCCGCCTTTGTTGGCACCTGGGGCAATACCGATACCGCCTACTTCCGCCGCTAGCGCGTCAGAGATATAGTCACCGTTCAGGTTGAGTGTTGCCACTACGGAGTAATCTGCCGGACGCATCAAAATCTGCTGCAAGAATGCATCAGCGATCACATCTTTGATGATGATGTCATTACCCGTTTTGGGATTTTTCATCGTCATCCATGGACCACCATCTAATGGCTCAGCATCAAAACGCTCTGCTGCCAGCTCATACCCCCAATCTTTAAACGCGCCTTCCGTAAATTTCATGATATTGCCTTTATGCACGAGGGTCACGTTTGGCAAGTCATTATCGATAGCATGCTGAATGGCTTTACGTACTAGGCGCTGCGAGCCTTCTTTTGAGACAGGCTTGATACCGATGCCGCAGTCTTCAGGGAAGCGAATGCTGGTCACACCCATCTCTTCTCTTAAGAAATTGATGACTTTTTTGGCATCATCACTGCCTGCCTGCCACTCGATACCTGTGTAGATATCTTCTGTATTTTCACGAAAAATCACCATATTGGTCAGCTCAGGATGCTGTACTGGGCTTGGCACGCCTTTAAACCAGCGTACTGGTCGCTGACAGACATACAGATCAAGATGTTGACGTACAGCCACATTCAACGAACTAAAGCCACCACCCACCGGTGTGGTCAACGGTCCCTTGATACTGATGACGTAGTCTTTTAAAATCTCTAATGTCTCACTGGGTAAATATTCACCGTCATATATTTTGGCCGCTTTTTCGCCCAAGTAAGCTTCCATCCAGATAATTGATTTTTTACCGTGGTAGGCTTTATCGACCGCTGCATTGACCACCTTTATCATGACAGGTGTGATATCCACCCCAATACCGTCACCTTCAATGAACGGAATAATCGGATGATTGGGCACATTTAGCGACAAATCAGCATTCACGGTTACTTTTTCGCCGTCTCTTGGTACGATGACCTTATCATATGACATGGATAAAACTCCTTAGTGGTAAGTTATACATCGCAAGCGAACTGAACACGTTGTTATGCTGGCTTTTCTATTATAATGGTTGCGCTCTAGACGCTTATTAGCTAAACAAAGTCTGATGTATGAGATACTTGCGGCATTGGATTGAACGATACTAAAAAATAGCTTCAAATTAAACATATATGCATTGATGTAAATACAAACTAAAACTGTGCATAGAAACTGCTTATCATTAAATTCAGTGTTATTGGCTAATTAATAAGAAATATCACATATACAATTTATAAATTATTAATAAAATGCAGCATCTATAACTTTATAACCTTTAAAGGGTTATAATACATTGTCTTGTTGATAGTAATAGAACAAAGAGCTGGACAATCATTTTATCTTGTAGGTGATAGGTTTATTACTATCAAAAATATAAATACCCCTATAAAAATATGGATTTAGAGTAGCAGTAAATTTGCGTGGTTGCTGTCCTACTTTTGTAGCAAAATACATCGCACAGCGTATATCAAACACAATACCTCTGTTCTTATTTTTTAGTACTGACTTTGCTTGATTAAACATACGCAAAGACTGCTAATCACTCATTTACCTTCAGGAAATATCACTTTATGCCGACTTCTAGTCTCATCTTGTTCAATAAGCCTTATGGGGTGCAAAGTCAGTTCAGAGACGATAGTAACAATGACCATGCCACCCTATCGCAGTACTTTACTGATAAGTCTTTGCGAGTTGCTGGTAGGCTTGATGCAACGTCCGAAGGGTTACTTATTCTGACCGATGATGGCCGAGTCAATAAAGCAATTACCCATCCGCCAAAAGCCAATGCTGGACGTAAGCAAGGTAAGACTTATTTGGTACAGGTTGAGGGCATTCCTACTGCTGAGCAACTCAATCAGCTCAAACGTGGCGTGACGCTCAAAGATGGCAAAACTCTGCCTGCTGAGGTTAAACACGTCAGTGAAGATGAGCTACCGATGGCGCTCTGGCAACGTCATCCGCCGATACGTGAGCGTAAAAGCGTACCGGACTCATGGTTGATGCTGACAATTTATGAAGGTAAAAACCGTCAAGTCAGACGAATGACCGCGCATGTTGGTCTGCCCTGCCTACGTTTGATACGTTGGTCGGTGGCAGGGTTTGAATTAGGTGACATAGCAGTTGGCGAGTTTGTGCGCATTCACTTAACTAGTGAGCACTATCAGCAATTGGGTATCAGCTATTAATTTGTCCCGTCTAAACGCTTAGCTATAGTCAATCAATATTAAA
>NZ_DDNS01000003.1:23267-24473 GCF_002341255.1 Psychrobacter sp. UBA2514 | reverse complement strand
TAAAAGTGGTACAAGGCAGACGAGTGCAAGTACTACAGTAGTAGGCTAAACGAGTCTAACGCTGTAACACTTTAATAGTGGTTCGACTATACCGACATATATTTTCATTTAAAGTAAATATATTACTTCTTGTTAAACATAGCGTCTCGAATGGGTAAGGTTTATCTGTTAAGATTCAGCACGTCATTATTTATGTAAAATAGACCTCATTTATTTATCATTTGGTCTTCTTATAGTAGGGATATATCATGATTGCTTCTCATCGTTTTGTTCTGTTGGCCACCAGCATTTCTACTGCACTGCTATTAGGTGCGTGTCAGCCAGCAGCAGATAGTCAATCAGCGCCTGTAGAAGAAGCCACCCCGCCAATGACTGACATGACTCATGCTGAGCATGAGAATATGAGCCACGATACATCGGTAGATAGCGAAAACGTCACAGATGACACTCAGATGACGGATATGCTCAAAGACTACACCAAAGCGATGACGAGCATGCACGATGAAATGATGATCGGTATGGGTTATAACGATCCTGATACCGCGTTTGCCAAAGGCATGCTTGGGCATCATCGCGGCGCGATAGATATGGCAAAAATTCAGCTAAAGTACGGTACAGATGATGCCATGCGCCAGCTTGCTCAAGATAGCATCACGGCGCAGCAAGCTGAGATTGATATCCTAAACAAATGGCTTGCCAGCCATCCTGACGCAGCCAAACCTAAGCCCAATACCGCTGCTATGCAACAGGCCTACGCTAAGGGCATGGAAAGCATGCATGGTGAGATGACATTGGGTATTGCTGATCCTATGCCGGATATGGCATTTGCACGTGGCATGCTACCACACCATATTGGCGCCGTAGATATGGCAAAAATCGAGCTCGAATACGGTACTGATGAAGAAATGCGTCAATTGGCACAGCATATCATCGATACTCAGCAAGTAGAGATTGAGCTCATGCAAAACTGGATTGTCGCGCTTAAAGCGACGAGCGATGTTGAAAACGATGAGGTTGACGAGCCTAACGGCGACACTACTGCAAACGAGAAGTCTGCCAGTGAGGACCCTGATACTAAAACCAAGGAAGAGTAGCTAGCCATTCAGCATACCAAAAAACCTTTCAGCTATTACTTGAACCCCCTAATAACCATATTTGCTTATTAGGGGGTTTTGCTTTGCTTACTTATATCTCTCGATGTCACTA
>NZ_DDNS01000003.1:5246-23193 GCF_002341255.1 Psychrobacter sp. UBA2514 | reverse complement strand
TATCTCTCGATGTCACTATGCTGACTGACGCTTCATCACATCCAGCCATGGCTCCCAAGCGGATTCTGCTTGCTTAGGATCGCTATGCTCTGCTAACGCTGGAGCACCTTTTACTAAGCGCAGACTGACCTTATGAGGAAATGCTTTTTCAGGCATATCACTGTCATTCCCGTCAGCTTGTGGCAGTGCATCAGGTTGCACTTGCACACACATCAGCTCATCGCGGCGAAACAGATGACACTCAACGGGATGCTCTGCATTACTCAGCGATGCTAGCTGCTTACTATCCGCCTTGATGCCATCAATCGCGATAATGATGTCATGGGCTGAGATACCTGCTTTGGCAGCCACACTACCGCGGTTCACCCGATTGATTTTGAGTCCAGCGGGTGTCTCATTGCAGCGCATACCCCATGGGACATGCTTATCCGCAGTCTCTTTGGTATTGACCTGCATTTTGATACCGTTTGCGAGCAGCAGCGCCTCAATTGGCAGTTCCTCTACGCCGTTGACGTAACGGCGTTCAAAATCCTCCCATTCCGCTATCGGCATAAACTGCCCAATCACGTCGCCCATATCCGCGCTATTGATGCCGATACGCTTGCTGTCATTTTGCTTTGCTTGGGTATAGAACGCTTTGACCACATCGAATAGACGATAGCGATTATTGGTATTTTTTAGCAATATCAAATCCAGACACAAGGCCACCAATGCGCCTTTATTGTAGTAACTGATACCAGCATTGCCCGTATTTTCATCGCTACGGTACAGCTTAATCCACGCATCAAAGCTTGACTCTGCGACACTTTGGTTATCGCGTCCAGGCGTTTGATAGTAGCGATTGATTTGTTCCGCTAGTAACCTGAGATAGTCTGACTTATCGATCACGCCAGATGCTTGCAGCATAAAATCATCGATATAAGACGTAAATCCTTCAAATACCCAAAGCATCGGCGTGAACGCTTCACGGCGTAGATCAACATCAACCATGACATCAGGGCGCACGGTTTTGACCCACCACGAGTGAAAGTACTCATGACTGCACAAGCCCAAAAACCGCTGATAATCCGTGCTCGGTATTTTTGGCTCATCAGCATTTGGTAAGTCACGGCGCGGGGTAATCAGACTAGTAGAATTGATATGCTCAAGTCCGCCGTAATCCTGACCACTGGCAAACGTCATAAAGGTGTAATCATGAAAGGGTGCATCCCCCAGCCAGTCTAGATAAGTCTGACAAATCTGAGTGACGTCTTGCTGTAGCCTGCCCATATTGGCACTATGCTTGCCTGAGAGATAAAAACTGTGATGAAGCGTCTGATGCTGACTGTCATGAATAATAAAATCAAATTTATTCTGTGCTGCAATCTCAAAAGGGTAATCAATCAGCTCATGATAATTATCTGCCCGTAATTGATAACAGTGCCTTTTATCTTCGCTCTGACCATCAACACGCAGATGCGTAGATGCCAAACCACATGCCAAGATTACATGACTTTCTTCTTTATCTACCAAAAACGACTCCGGAACAATCAAGCTGACTTGTACTGGAATCTGCTCTTGCCCATCGACCGCGAGTGCAAGTGAGGTAAAATTACCATACAGACGCTGCTGATCGACATAGGCAGTACGTACCGATAGGTCGTAGCAGTAGACTTCGTATTCGACGACTACCCTTTGGCCTGCTGTGATAGTTGGGAGTTGCCACGTATGTTTATCTACCTTTTGTGCACGATAAGTTTCAGAAAACTCGTCACCTTCTTTTATTTGGCTGTCTGTTACTCGATAATGCACAGCGGTGATGTTGCGAGCAAACTCGCGCATCAGATAACTGCCTGGTATCCATGCTGGTAGCCAGAGCTGAGGAGTATTAACTGTTGCCGTAAAGGACAGTGACACATCCACCAAATGCTCAGAAAAACGGGCAAAATCGAATTGGTAGCTGATATCAGCCGTATTATTGATATCATCATGGCTGATTGAAACGTCGCTCGTTAGCTGGTTATTAGTATTATCGGCAAATGCAGTCATAGTATCTCTCATCCTTATTTTATTGTTATGTTAGGAGTCCTTCCCAAAAAACGCAACTCCCAAACCCTGAGTGGCCAGTAGTTATCGATTAACTATAGAAAATAGCAGTTATTATGATAAATTGTGGCATTAATTGGCATTTTTTATGTTTTTTACCTTGAAACTTATATACGCCATCTCAATTAAAGATGCTAACTGCTAAAGTTACTTTAATAAACTGATGATAATTGACTAATACTGTGGCTATTTGGCTTGCTGATTGGCTTTTTTAGGTTTATTGCAACCGTATTTAATTTTTTACATAGATATACTTAGGATATTTTATGACTACTATCGCAAAAGACACTGCCGTCAAATTCAATTACACATTAAAAGACGACGAAGGCAATATCCTTGACCAGTCTCCAGAAGGTCAGCCACTTGCTTATCTACACGGTCACAGCAACATCATCCCAGGCCTAGAATCACAATTAGAAGGCAAATCTGCTGGCGAAAAAGTCAACGCAGTGGTTGAGCCTGCTGATGGCTATGGCGAGTATCAAGAGCAAGCAGTACAGCGCGTACCACGCGAAAACTTCCAAGGCGTTGATGATATCCAGCCTGGTATGCAGTTCCAGTCAGAAGCTGGTGGCCAAGTGATGCTAGTGACAGTCACTGACGTAAACGACCAAGAAGTAACTGTTGATGCCAACCATCCATTGGCTGGGAAGCGTTTGACGTTTGATGTTGAAATTCAAGAAGTACGTGCAGCAACTGAAGACGAACTAAACCACGGCCATATACATGGCGCAGGTGGCGTTGAGCACTAATCTCTCCTAGAGTATCGTGAGACGGTTAGAGAATAGGTTATATTTGAGCTTATCTTCTCATCAAAAAGGCCAGTAGCACTGTCTACTGGCCTTTTTTTATGTCTGTCATAAGTGCTGATTGATTAGATGTAGATAAAAAGAGCGTTCTAACAATGAAGCATTCATTGCGCTTCTGTGAGCATCCTTAAGCTCAATAGCCATTCTCACAAATCTATCAAAGAAGCGTAAGCTAGCGCCAGAAATAATTCTTAGATCCAGACATAACAAAGCCGCATAACGACAAGCGTCATGCGGCTTTTATTACCAACCATCCATGTTAGCGTTATGTGATACCTAATCCCGGGGTATCTCATAACTGACAGGCATCCAGCCTTATCATCCCTAATCAGCAAACCACTTATCCCTGATGCGACCTTAAGATACCAATCCCTAGTATCAATGAATCGTGCCGTACAGTTATAATCGCAGATTGTCCTATCACTAGTAAGTGGTCTAAACGTCAATCCATGTAAGCATATGCTTACATGGTAATACTAGCTATCGTATAACCCCTTATAGTTTCTCTTCAGGACTGAGTAAGGTCTTGGGTTCAGCACTTAGCATTAGGTAGGCCGCTTCATTAATAAAGGCTTCATCTTCTGGCAGCTCTGGACGCTCAGCAGCTTTCATACGGCTACGCTCTTCAAACTTTGCATCCATCGCGGCCTGATACGTATTCCAATTAGAATAGGGGCGTTCACCAGTAGCGATCAGACGTCTGTTTTCGGCTTCTAGCGAACGCTTTTCAATCAGCTGCATTTTGGCTCGGCGGCTGTTAATATCTAAACGAACTGGTTTTTTCTCATCATCCATATTACGAATATCATTCAGCGTTGATAGATACACAAACTGCGGATTTTTCTCTTGGCGAATTTTAGACTGCTGATTGAGCGTCGCTAAAGTGTCATTGGTAAACTTCCCTTCAGGCTTATAAGGCGCCGTTCTGATGGTATCCCAAGGCAAGGCTTTTTTCTGGGCGCGTTCGCCAAAGGTCGCATCATCATAGATATTGACCAATTCAACATCAGGTACCACGCCTTTGTTCTGCGTACTACCACCTGTGATACGGTAGAACTTACGCTGAGTTAAAGTTGCAGAGCCTAACGCCAAGCTATCCAGTTGAATCTGCGCAGAGCCTTTACCTGTCGTTGTGCTACCAACCACCAATCCACGACCATAATCCTGAATAGCAGCGGCAAAAATTTCACTGGCTGAGGCCGATGCTAGGTTGGTTAGGACGACCATTTTGCCGTCATAGAGCTGCTCGCCGCCATCATTATCGCGGTACACTTGGACATTGCCGCGGTTATCACGAATCTGTACCAATGGACCGCTTTTAATAAAGAATCCTAGCATTTTGGCAACTTCATCTAACGAGCCACCAGGGTTGTTGCGCAAATCCACCACGAGCCCATCGATATTTTCTTTGTTCAATTCTTTTAACGCTTTTTCGGTATCGATACTGACACTACGGTAGTCCTCACCATTACGGCGGGCACGATAGTTCAGATAAAAGCTCGGTATCTCAAGAACACCAATGCGTTTTGGTGTTTTGTCGATATTAGGACGCTGCACCTCGACCACACGCTGCGTCACGCCTGATTCTTCTTGCTGGATAACATCACGCACAACGGTGACCGTACGGGCACTGGCATCTGGCGTATTAGGTTGACGTAGTTTGAGCGTGACCGATGTACCGCGCTTACCGCGAATCAAGCCGACAATCTCACGAGTCGACCAGCCAACCACGTCCGTCATGGTCTCGCCATCTTTTGCGATGCCGATAATCAAGTCATTGGGCTTAATTTGGCCAGATTTGGCCGCTGGGCCACCATCGACTAAGGTCACGATACGGGTGTAATCTGGGTTTTTACGATCAGGACGGATAGAAACACCGATGCCTTCTAACTGCAAACTCGACTGAATCTGTAGTTCAGTTGCTTGAATCGGCGCATAGTAGTTACTGTGCGGATCATAGGTCAGCATGGCGGTGTTTAGAATCGTCTCCATGATTTCGTCATCTTTGAGACGCTTAAACTGCTCTTGCTGACGCGACAAACGATTTTGCAAAATCTCATTTGGCGTACGTTCATCGTTGCGTACCAAGTCCTGTCCACGAGTGATATCTGGATTGCTTAAAAACACTTTTTCTTTGGCTTTTTCGTCTTCTTGTCCCAGCGTAATACTCATCAGCTGAAACTTTAGCTGACGTTCCCAATAGTCACGCTGCTCTTTTTTGGTTTTGAAATGTCCGAGCTTTTCACGATCAAGAATGATGGTGTCATCACCGGTCAAATCAATATCTTTCTTGAGCATCTTGGTTGCCATGGCAAAGTATTCGTTTGAGCGTTTACGATAACGATCAAAGACTTCTACCCCTGCGGATAAGTCGCCTTGCTTGAGGCGCGTGCCAAAATCATCAGCGTGCTTTTTCTTCAGCTCATCGACATCAGATTGCAAAAACAACGTATGGTTTGGATCGAGACTATCAATATACATTGATAAGATTTCGCTACCGGTTTTACTATCTAATGGCTGATTAAGGTAATGACTGCGATCCAGCAAAGCGGCAACTTGGCGAGTAGTGACCTTTTGCTCAGGTGTCTGAACAAAACTTTCCGTATTGGTTTCTGCTACGGCAGTACCGTAGCTTTGTGTCAGGATAATACCGGCGATGCCCACTGACGCTGCACTGAGTAACCACTGTGCTGGTTGTTTTTTCATCATATGTACCTAGTTATTTGAAGTTAGTGATATTATTTGTGTTATAAAAATTAAAAACTGCTGAATGTATCATTGCCCATGACTGTCGTCTGTTTTTGCTCAATGTCTGTCTTACTTTGCCTTGGCTTACTTATTACCATGAGCTTACAACGCTATGGCTTTATTATTCCGCCGCCTTTATATATAGATTCTAAATAATATATAGATTCTGAATACAAATTCTGACGCTTATTATCGAATCCTGATATATAGTCAAAAATCAATATTATCATGTGCATAAATACTGAACTGTCTCAAACTGTATAAGCAATCTTACACGCAACGCCTGCACATACCAAACTTTCTCTCACTTTTATCACACATAGCGACTTAAGGCTATTAGCATTAAGTCGCCGACTACCCACAAATTGATTTGATGCCAATAATCTGCCACATTAGGCTCAATTGATAATAACTGTCATAATAAAGTCCATGAGTAATGACTGCTAAGCGATTGGACATCGATGATCGGTCAACCCCATAATATAACAATACACAAAAAAATAAGGATGACGCAATGTACGGCGTTTTAATGATTGATATCGATAATACCGCACTGACCGCAGAAGACGTCAGCTTGATCAAACAAGCACAGATTGGCGGGGTCATATTGTTTGGACGCAACGTCGCTGATGCGGCCCAAGTACGCGCATTATGTGACGATATCCGGTACCACAACCCCGATATATTAATCGGTGTCGATCAAGAAGGCGGACGAGTCGCAAGACTGCGTGAAGGGTTCACACCGCTACCTGCTATGGGTAGGCTTGGTGAGTTATTCAATCACGATCCAAGCCGTGCGCTCAGCTGCGCATACGACTGTGGCTATCTGATGGCAGCCGAAGTGATGGCAGTAGGTATTGATTTGAGCTTTGCGCCCGTGCTGGATAGAGATGGTATCAGCCAAGTTATCGGTGACCGTAGCTTTCATAAGGAGCCACAAGCAATCGTTGCCCTAGCCACGCAGTTTATGCGCGGTATGAAAGCGACTGGCATGGCCACCACTGGCAAGCATTTCCCTGGTCATGGCGCTATCGCTCCTGACTCTCATGTATCAGAGGCCATCGATACACGTAGCTTGGACGAGATCATCAATAGTGACATGCAACCTTTTGCGCAAACGCTGTCACTGCTTGATGCTTTGATGCCAGCGCATGTGATTTTTTCGCAAGTAGATAACAAACCCGCAGGATTTTCTAAAATTTGGCTAAAAGATATCATTCGTGATCAGCTAGCGTTCGATGGTGTGCTTTTTTCTGATGATTTATCAATGGCAGGGGCAAAGGCCGCTGGCGATGTCAGCGCGCGCGTAAAGGCTGCCATTGAAGCTGGCTGCGATATTGCACTGGTGTGTAACGATCGTGTTGCCGCGCATGAAGCGGCGGCAGCGGCCCAAGAACTACCCTATCCTAACCAGAAGCGTATCAAAACCATGTGCGGCAATATACCAAAGTGGCAAGGTGATCTTGAGTCTACTTGCCAGCAGTTTGATTATTGGCAACAAGCAAAGAACAATGTTACTCAGAGCTTTTTTAACGTTGAGTCTGATACACAAGCTGATAAACCTGCCAATGAATCAAAAGACCCTACTGATTATAAGTAGCCTTGTATTCATACGAAACCGTTGAAAAATTTGGCAAATAAAAAACCGCATCGTTATGAACCGACCCCCATAAGTTGGACACAACTTACGGGGGTCGGTTCACATTAAGCTGCGGTTTTTTAGACTTAACTACTACCAAATTATATGATTTTTGCTTAATTCGTTGGATCTACCGCAGTACCTTGCGTCGCATCATCACCATCAGGTAGCAGATCATCATTATTGCTGTCTAGCGGATTCAAATCTGGATCAGGCGAGTCGCTATTGATGATCATGCCATCATTTAAATCGACCATCTCATCATTAACCACAAACTCAATTCGGCGATTGCGGAAACGACCTTGCTCGGTTGAGTTATCTGCGATAGGGTCTGACTCGCCCATGCCTTTTGTACTAAGTTTGCTCGCGTCAACACCTTGACCTACTAGATACTCTTTGACCGCGTTTGCACGCTCTTGAGACAATTCCATGTTGTAAGAATCAGACGCTTGGCTATCTGTATGACCGATAATCATCAGGTTCATATCAGGCACTTCATTGATGATTTTTGCAGCACGATCTAAAATGGCTTTATTGACATCAGGGATGACAGCTTCATCCACTTGGAAGTTGATAACTTGAAGGCTCAGAGCACGCGCCACATCACGTGGGTCTGGATTTTCTCCAAGATTGGTCATTGCAGCATCTGCTGCCGCCACACTATCATCAATCTCACCTTGCAGATCTAATGGACCTTCAGCTTCGACTGTCATCGCAGGCGCAGCGGCTTGTAGATCACTTACCAATTGGGCCAATACCGCATCATCAGGTGCATTGACCGTGATGGTATCTCCTTTAATCACCATGCTAGCATTCGGTACATTTTTGACGATCGGCAATATCGTAGTAAGCTGTGCAGCGGCTGGCATATCTATGGCAAAATTATCATCGACATCAGCGCGGCACTTATTGGCTTCATCGCCGAATGCGCCAGTTAGTGCATTCATTACATTGGTCTGTAGCGTCTCGTTGCCTACGCTCATGCGGCAAGCGTATAGCTCACCATTTTCGCCAGTGGCGATACGGAGTGAGGCAGGCTCGATGTCAGTTGCTACTACTGCTTGCTCATTAACTTGCTCGTCTTGCTGCGCGGTAGCCATCGGCGTAGCAACAGGCTCAGGGTTCTCCTGACAGCCTCTTAATAAAGCCCAAGCCAATGCACCCAAAATAATCAAACCGATAATCGGTAATAGGGCTTTCATAAAGCTGCCTTGTGGCTCTTTTTCTTTCTGTAGTGGCGCGGTACTGACCGTATCGGGTATAGGCGCCGCAGCAGGAGTGGCTGCAATGGCACTCGCAGGTAAGACAGTCCCCGCCCATGCAGGGATATGATGCTGATAACTGTTGAGATTGTCATTGAGAAATTGCGGTACAGGGGTAGTACCAGCCAAGCTTTTGATTTCGTGAAAAGCAAGCGGCGCTGCCATAGCAATCAGACCACGAGAAGCTGTCTCATCGACACCATGTGCATTAGCGAGCTCACGAGAGATTTGGTCACGGTGGGCCCCTTCTGTCCATACACGATCATAAAAAGCACTATCATCACGAGCGATATTCTCATTAGCAAAACGGCTATAGGTATCATTATTCGCGAGGCGAGCAGCAAAAATTGCATAAAATTGCTCAAGTAGATTTTGCTTAGCAGGACTATGATCGTCTGCTAATACGGCTGGACTGACTGTGCGTGTCAAATGACTGATAATATCCATAATACAACTCTCCCCTTAATTTTTATTTATATTGTTCGATTCTCTAAAGCATAAAATCATCTAATAACGTGGCGGCTGTTTACTCTGTCAAGTCAGATTTATCAGGCCACTATGATTGATTTTAGATATTATAGAATTGTTAAAGGTGTTTTCACAGTCGAGACGTTGTTGTGCAAATGATACGTTAAGTAATGTTTTAATTGGTGCGCGTAACTATACACTCATAACCCGACAGGCACTTGAGTACAAATTAAGAGAATTTGATACTCAGCTCCGCGAATCTGCGTTTTTGGTGAAGTAGCACCATTTTTGATGCTCAGAGCTTAAATACGTACGCTAAGCAACAGTTAAAATCAAAAAAGCGGTATGACAAATTCATACCGCTCCCTTGCTTAACTTTTGAACTATTTCTAAAAGTTCTGAAAGTACATTCGAACTGAGTCGATTTGAATGTACTTTATACGATTCACTACCTGACTTGTGCTGGTTCAGCAACGATGACACTGCTCGCCATGTCATCTACTTCTGACTCAGAAATAGGGCCTAACGGTCTGCTCGGTCTATTACCAGAAGGGACGCTGCTAGGAATATTACTTGGAACATTGGCAGGTACGTTGTTGGAATTATTATTAAATCCATCATTATTGTTAGGTAGTGGCGCAGGTATCACGCGATCACCTGTGTCATCATCAGCGGCTTGATATTCTCCAGTACCATTGCTCATGCCGTCATTACTGTATTGGTTATTAGCGCCTATTCCATCGCCGAGTTGATTGTTTACGCCATTAGTGCCAGCCATACCATATGTCGTATCACCATTACTGTTGTTAGGCAGTGGCAATGGCGCAGTACTATCGACTGCCATGGTTGGTGCTAAACTACGTACGTTTGTGACCAATTGTTGTAGTAGCATGTCATCCGGCGCCTCTACTGTCAGACGATCGTTTTGTAAGTGTAGACGGGCGAACGGTGTCGATCTGAGCATGGTCAGGACATTGGGCAATATCTCCGCAGGCATGTTTGCGATAGTAGTTGCTATTCCATTCTGTATGGTAAATTCACATATACTCGCCTGCTCGCCAAAGCTCGTATTGAGTGCCTGTTGTAAAGAGCTTTGTAGCGCTGCATCACCGACCGTCGCGCTACAAGTATAGAGGTTGCCACTATCATCTACGCCAACGATGAAATCGATGGGAGTCATCGTTGGTGCTGGTGGCGGTGCTGGAGTAACCACAGGCGCGACAGCAACCGGTTCTACTGGTAGGTCGCTTTTGGGTTTTATTAGTAATGCCCAAGCAGCCAGTGCCATCGCAGCCAGTGCTACTATCAATAAAAATACTCGCATCAGTAGGTCGTTTCGCTGATTACGAGTGCGCACGCGCTCTCGCTTAACGTTGCTATTTTCTGCCAAGTGATGAGCTGCTGGACTGGCATGGATAGCGTCATTACTGTCATCAAAATGCTCATCGTTATTTAATGCGTCAGTAGCGCTTATATTAGCGTTTTCCACATAAGCGGCTGTAGTAGCTGTCGTTGCAGCGACTGCGTCAGTACTTAGATCAGGCTCACTAAGTTTATTCGGTACGCTATCACTTGATGGCGCGATACCATTATCTGCGACATCTGCGACAAAGTTTGACATTGATTCGTGTCCAGCGCCTTGAGTAGCAGTGATAACGGACGCTGACCATATAGGTAAATATGGGCGCAGCGTCGACTGCTCTCCTTGCAAGAATGCTGGCAAAAACTGTCCATTGGCCAAAACCTTTAGCTCACGATAGGCTAAGGATGCTGCATTAATTAGCAATTGAGCAGTGATCGACTCATCAATATGATGCGCGGCTGACAGCTCTTGGATAATCGTTTTTTGTAGCACTTGGTCTTGCCATAGCTGCTCAAATAAAGGCCGCTCGGCAATACTGTCATTAGCCATCACCTGATCGTTACGAAGTAGTTGCGAGTAGACCTGTGGCACCGCTAAGCGCGTGGCTAAAATGGCATAAAACTGCTCAAGCAAGCTGATATAAGCCACGCTATCACTGCGATTATGCTCGCCCAATATAGCGGGGGTGACGGTCTGTTCTAATTGATCGATAATACTCATGGATCACTGCCTCTCTCGACTTTTTGAATCCGCAAAAATTAAGCACTTATTGTTCGTTGTATATACGGCTACTTGCCCTGAAACTGTCAAGCGTTCTTTAGCGGCATCGACGTCTATATAGCGGTTTCACTTATCTCACATGATACACTGCTACATTACTCACTATAAAAGCATAAAAATGCATCGTTTTGTCACATAATAGATATTTGTATCAGCATAACTGCTGTTAGTATTAACTAATTACGTTACGAGCAACTTGAACTTAGTATCAATATATTAACTTAGTATGAATATATTAATTAATGGTCATATTTGTTTTTACTCAGCCCTAACGCTTAGGCTTTGAACATTGTCATTTATCGCATTGCCATTTATTGCATTGTCACCTATCAGGCGCGGCCTAAGGATTTTCCTTTGTTAAACCATACGACCCTTATTATCATCATTACTGTTATTGTCAGCTTATTAGCATGGCAAAACAAGAAATTACTCAACCGTCTTATCTTTTATCCACCCGCTGTAAATAACGGACAATGGGATCGTTTTGTCACACATGGCTTTATTCATGCCGACAGTATGCATCTGCTATTCAACATGTTTACGTTATACTTTTTTGGCCGAGCTATTGAAGGGCTATATCGTTCATTTTTGTTCGGCTATGGTTTTGTGGTTTTTTATGTGTTGGCTATTGTTGTTGCCATGATTCCAAGCTACCTTAAAAATAAAGACAATGCCAGTTACTTAAGTCTTGGGGCATCAGGCGGTGTATCGGCAGTCTTATTTGCCTTTATTTTGCTAGCACCGTGGGAGCGAATTTACTTATTTGCCATTGTTCCTATTCCTGCGATACTGTTTGCCGTCGCTTATGTATTTTATAGTATTTACGCGGACAAACGCGGTGGCTCAAAAATCAATCATATGGCACATATGTGGGGCGGCGCATTTGGCGTCATTGCTACGATTATTTTAGAGCCTAAAGTACTACCCCATTTTATAAATGCTTTATTGTCGCCTGGTTTTTAAACTATTTTCTCAAATAGAAATTCTTTGAATCAGGACAATTAAGCAAGTTGCTTACTTTTACGTTTGAGATTTAATATTTCATTATGATTATAGATATTATCGGTGATATTCATGGTTATGCAGACAAGCTCGTTGGTTTGTTAAACCAATTAGGATACGAGCATAACGGTCAGCATTTTGTGCCACCGGCAGGTCACAGGGCATTATTCATTGGCGATTTGATTGACCGTGGGTCGCAGCAACTGGCCACATTAGAGATTGTCTTTGCGATGTTAGACGCGGACGTGGCCGATGCGGTGATGGGCAATCATGAATATAATGCCTTGGCTTATGCTACGCTCGATCCTGAGGATTCTAGCCAGTATCTGCGCTCACATAATGCGGTACATCAACGCCAACATGAAGCATTCTTGGCAGAGATACCTTTCGGCTCAGAGCAGCACGAATACTGGTTGCAGCGCTTGTACGAGATACCTCTGTGGATTGAGACAGATTATGCCTGTTTCGTCCATGCTTGCTGGGATGTAGATAGCATGGCGGTTCTAGAGCCCCTGCTGACGGATAATAACTGCCTAACCTCTGAAGGTCTAATCGCAACCGCTAAAAAAGATACTATCGCTTTTGATGCCTTAGAGCGTGTACTAAAAGGGGTCGAGACGGGCTTGCCTGATGGTATTGTGATGGTAGATAAAGAAGGCACTGAACGCAGACGAGTACGGGTGCGTTGGTGGCTTGATGCGTTGAATCAGCGCACGCTTCGTGAGGTCGCTCGTGCACCGTCCTCCGCATTGGCACAAATACCGCCTGATGCACTGGCTGAAAATATTGACTTTGCGATTCAAACACATAAACCTGTATTTGTCGGTCACTATTGGCTCACTGGTACACCTGAGCCACTCAGTCCACAAGTCGCCTGTACTGATTATTCGGCAGCGGTAGATAGTGGCTACTTGACTTGCTATCAGCTGGATACCGAACAGCCATTACCACTGACAGCTTCTCGCTTTGTGCAGCATTATCACGACAAAAGAAAAGAATAGAGATAAACCCGTGATATAAATGCTATTAACACCATATCATTATTAAAAGTCAAACTTGGCTTTACGAGTGTAGCAAAATTTTTGTATGATGGTCTTTTTGAGGATATCCAATCATGAGCACCACCAATACTGCGGCTAATCAGAACGGTCCCATCACCTCCCCTGCTGGTCAACCAAAAGTCGGCATTATTATGGGTTCGCAATCTGATTGGGCGACCATGAGTGCCGCGGCACAATTGCTAGCAGACTTTGATGTTGCCTTTGAGTGTGAAGTGGTTTCTGCTCACCGTACACCTGACAGGCTATTTGATTACGCCAAAAGTGCAAAAGACAATGGTCTACAAGTGATTATCGCGGGTGCAGGCGGTGCTGCTCATCTGCCTGGTATGTGTGCGAGCCAAACACCACTACCTGTATTTGGCGTCCCTGTAAAATCCTCTATGCTAAGTGGTTGGGACAGTCTGTTGTCTATCGTGCAAATGCCCAAAGGCGTTGCTGTTGGGACATTGGCGATTGGTACCGCTGGCGCTTATAACGCGGCCCTACTTGCGATTCAAGTCTTGGCCTTGCATGATGAAACGATTGCTACTAAGCTGGATGAGATGCGTCAGACGCAAACCGAGACCATTCTCGCTAGCCCAACACCCGGTATTATTAATTCTTAAATAAATATAGAGTGACTAGCTTTTTTAGCATGGTATTTTGTATTGATCGCCTAAAAACAAGAGCTACCACTTTTTATTTTTAAGTAAGTCATACTAGATATAAGGTGCCTATAGTGCACCTTTTCCTATTTTCACCCATTGCGTTTTAAATTTTAATACAACACAGACCTCATTCACTTTTATTCAAAGAGCCTTTCATGACTACAGCAAACGCTTATCCTGTTACCCAAACCATTCGTACCATCGGTATTTTAGGCGGTGGTCAGCTTGGTATGATGCTTGCCGAAGCCGCGATGCCACTCGGTTACCAATGCGTGTTTTTAGAAGACAATCCAGAATGCCCTGCCAGCCTATACGGTCGCGTGTTTCATAGCGATCAATTAGCAGACTTTATCGCAGCCGCTGATGTCTTTACCCTAGAGTTCGAGAACACACCAACGTCTACGGTCGAGCAATTAACGAGCGTGTCAAAATCTGGCAGCAAGCAAGGTATGTTCCCACCACTGATTGCGCTTGATATCGCCCAAGACCGTCTAAAAGAAAAGCAGATGTTCAATACGCTCGATATTGCCACCGTACCATTTATGGCTGTTCATTCTGAAGCTGAGTTAAAACAAGCTTGTGAAGCGTTAGGCCTGCCTATCGTTTTGAAAACCAGCCGCGGTGGCTACGATGGCAAAGGTCAGTTTGTTATCAAACAAGAGAGTGACATTAAAGCAGCTTGGCTTGCGCTAAAAGACGCCGTTAGTGGCAAAGGGTTACTCACGCCAACGCCTGCGCCACTGATTGCTGAAGGTTTCATTAACTTTAATCGTGAAGTGTCTATCATTGCCGCAAGAGCGCAAAATGGTCAGGTACGCTGTTATGATTTGGTTGAAAACCATCATCATCACGGTATTTTGGCAAAAACTCAAGCTCCTGCGGTCGGTACCAGCCACCTGCTCCAGCAGGCAACAGACGCCATCACAAAGATCATGAACCATCTAGACTATGTGGGCGTCATGGCACTTGAATTGTTTGTCACCAAAGATGCTCGCGGTCATACCACGATACTGGCCAATGAGATTGCCCCGCGTGTACACAACTCTGGCCACTGGAGCATCGAAGGCGCGGTTACTAGCCAGTTTGAAAACCATATCCGTGCTGTGGTCAACTTACCACTCGGTGATACGGACAACGTCCATCCAGCGATTATGGTCAACGTACTCGGCCAATATCCTGATATCAGTGCCGTGCTAAATATCGATGGCGCTCACTATCATAGCTATCATAAAGCTGAGCGTGATGATCGCAAGATTGCTCATATTACCTTGATGCCCAATGACGTGACTGACTTAGAATCCGCTATGGCAAAGCTGGTTGCCGTATTGCCAAATAAAGTAGGTTTGGACAAAGAGTATGGAAATATCGATACTCACTCTAATACCGCAGATGCCAAAGCTAAAAACGACGTCTTAGAAGATAACAGTGGTGAAGCAGACAGTCTGGCAGAATTGTCGCCAAAGACAGAAAAGGCCAAAAAATAATGCAAATTTGGGTGGATGCCGACTCCGTACCATTAATCGCCAAAGATTTGATTATCAAAACGGCTGAACGTACCAAAACGATGGCGATATTCGTCGCCAACCAACCAATCAAACTACGCAAATCTCCTCTGCTCGTCATGACGGTTGTGCCATCAGGGTTTGACAAGGCTGATGATTATATCGTCGAGCAAATACAGGCAGGCGACTTGGCGATCACCAGTGATATTCCTTTAGCCAATGATATTTTGGACAAAGGCGGTCTAGTACTGACGACACGCGGCGTGGTCTATGACAAAAATAACATCAAGCAAAAGCTTAATATGCGTGACTTCATGGACACCATGCGCGGTACTGGTGTCCTAGAGCTGCAAGAGATGAGTGGTCAAAAACCCTACGGCGACCGCGATAAAAAAGCTTTTGCCGACGGTCTTAATCGCTTAGTTCGTTAGTACGCTTTATCATCCCATCCGACACTGACCTGCTTACCACTTATTAGATGATGTCTTCTAAGTGACATATGCCTCCTTGCAAACCGTATACACTCTATAACCAACTCCTATCCAATCCGCACGCTTTATAACGAAGCGTGTTGCCTATCTTTGTTAAGATACAGTCAATTTTTGAGATAAACACATTCACTGAATCACTTAAATAACAGAACTCAAATAAAAATAGGAATGATGATGAAGATTTTAGTCATTGGTGCCAGTGGTCGTGTCGGTGGTGAATTGGTTAAGCAATTATTAGCTGACGAACACCAAGTCATTGGTACGACTCGCCAAGAAAAAAAGCTGTTTGACAATGACAACTATACTCAGCTAGATTTGGATATTACCGCCAGCAAAGAGTCTATCGAGAAACAACTGGATCAAGATATTGATGCTGTCTATTTTGTCGCAGGATCTGGTGGTAAAAATGTACTAGAAGTCGACTTACATGGTGCAGTAAAGACCATGCAAGCCGCGCAAGACAAAGGTATCAAACGCTATATTATGCTTAGCTCTGTCTTTTCGCTAGAGACTGAGAAATGGGATAACAACCCTAACATTGCAGATCTAAAAGACTACTATATCTCTAAGCATTACGCTGATCATTGGCTCGTGAATAATAGCTCACTCGACTATACAATCGTACAGCCGGGTGCACTGAAAGAACGTGACGGTACAGGCAAAATCACTATCAATGATACCAGCTCTGGTGAAAATGCTATTGAAGATGTCGCAAAGACGCTGGCATCTGTCCTAACCGCCGATAATACTATTGGAAAAGTATTCAACTTGCACAATGGTGATATCGACATCAATGAAGCCATTGCTACAGTATAAACCGACACTATTTAGATAGATCTGACTGCCAAGCTATAACTACACCTACAACTACGTAAGTCAAATTACTGAATCAGATTATAAAAAAGGTCGTTATCGATTCGCCAATACTCAATTGGTAAATCGGTAACGACCTTTTTTCTTGCTGCTATGAATAAAAACTATCTGTTGGTTATGCTTGACCGCTCGGAAAAGCAATCACTTCCTCTAAAGTTTTTGCGCCCGTTATCACCATGAGCAATCGATCAACACCGACCGCAATACCACTACAAGGAATCAAATCATCAGATGCAGCAATTAAGTGCTCATCAATGGGCATTTTCGGCAACCCATGACGATGACGTAATTGATTGTCTTGCTCAAAACGTGCTCGCAATGCTGGACCATCTGCCAGCTCATCATAAGCGTTGGCAATCTCAATGCCATTGATATAAAGCTCAAAGCGTTTCGCTATTTTATTGCCTTCTTTATCTAGCGCTGTCTTTGCCAATGCAGCTGTCGCAGGTGGATATTCTATGATCAGTGTCGGCAAATCATGTCCCAAATTTGGCTCTACTGCATGACTAAATAGTAAGTCTAACCAGCTCTGGCGACGATTTGCTTCGCTATCATCAGCATCATTAAAATCAAATCCTATCAACCCTCTATCTTCTGCTACCGCTTGGAGCGCAGATAGGCTCGCTGTCAGTGGATGTATACCAACAAAATCCATAAAAGCATCGACATAGCGATAATGGCTCATCACCATTGGATGACCATAAAGCGCCGTAAGCAACTCATTAAGCTCACCTGCCATATCATCGAGGCTGTAATTGGGCTGATACCACTCTAGCATCGTAAATTCGATATTATGACGCACGCCTATCTCATTATCCCGAAACACAGGACAAATTTGATAAATAGGCACTTGCCAGCTAGCCAATAAACGCTTCATCGCAAACTCGGGAGACGTATGCAAATAATAGGTACGAGGACGATCTTGATAGGTTACGTGTGCTGCCACTGATTGCAAAAAAGTGTCGGTGTTCCCTGCTTGCGATAAAAGCGGTGTCTGCACTTCAAGTACCTGACGACTGGTAAAAAACTGGCGAATATCACCGATAAACTTGGCACGCTGCTGTGCCATTGCTAATGTCATGGTTGGGACGTAGTTAGGTTGATGACTAGAGGTACTGCTTGATTGGCTCATGACTGTCTACCGTGATTCATAAATAATAATGCCTCAATGACGTAGATTATTTATGTTTTTAAGAATAGGGCGTGTTGAACATTCG
>NZ_DDNS01000003.1:0-5012 GCF_002341255.1 Psychrobacter sp. UBA2514 | reverse complement strand
GCATTATCGTCGCTTTGTGCCTTCTCTGGAACAATTTTAGCGATCAGCAGTGCCTATTTGCGAATGTTCAACACGCCCTAGTATTTTTAAATTGCTAGATTAGGATTGCCACTCACGGCGCAAGTGGTAATCACGCCTCAGACCGTCAAAATCTGCGCCATTCACTTGTTTGTCAAGATTTTCATCAGATATTTTGCTTCGCAACAAGGCATCATCTTGCATAATGTCATAAAATTTTGACAATCTGTCTGGGTGTGCTTTTAACTCAGACCACAAAAACAAGTTAAGTGGTAGCAGGTTAGACATCGACTGGGCAGGTATGATCGCTAGCTTCTCACATAAGGCATCATAGATGATTTGTGTACCACGTAGCTTGCCCTCTAATGTATAGCCAGCGATATGCGGTGTGGCGATTGTGAGCTTAGCTAGTAGGCTATCAGCAACCGTTGGCTCATGCTCAAACACATCCAAAACCACTTGCCGCCCAGTATGAGCAATATCGTTCTTGAGATCATTTTCATTGACCACAGGGCCGCGCGCGCTATTAATCAATATGGTATCAGCAGGCATCATGGCCAATGTCTCTGCATTGATGAAATGACGCGTTGGATAGTCACTGCCTTTAGCATCACTGTCAACTTTCTCACTTGTCAAAGGCACATGCAAACTCACCGCGTTACTTTGAGAAAGCACCTGCTCAAGGCTGGCATTATTAATAGTAGAGCTTGGTAATAATGGATCGTATCCAAGCACCTGCCAGCCCAAGTCATTGGCATATTGAGCAAGCGTACTGCCAATATTGCCAAGGCCGATAATACCAAGTGTCACAGGCTGCTGCCAGTAGTTTGGACGCAGAGTCAAGATAGCCGTCAGTACATACTGAGCCACCGAGTGCTTGCTACAACCAGCGGCATTGGCAAAAGTAATATCGCGCATCGCTAAATAGTCTTGGTCGACATGATCTGTACCGATAGTCGCTGAGCCAACAAATTGCACACTGTGATTTTCAGCCAACAGCGCCTCATTGACTTGCGTGACCGAGCGTACTAACAAAATATCTGGCTGTACTTCAGACAGCAGCTTTGCGTCAATATCACGACCAGCGACCGGTATAATTTTGACTGTTTGCCCAGACAACTGACCTAATGTACCGTCATTAAAAAAATCATTCAGGCTAGCGATATTGCTATCAGCAACGATCGTGATACCTTTGGCCATCTGGTTTATTTTATTGTCCATAGCATCTGCAATATCATTGTTTGTCATTGGCAATTTTCTCTATCGATAAGGGTTTTCTATGTAGACTCATTTCCACTGACTGTGTCTTGTGCTGGATTATGTACTGGCGCTATGGCATTTGAGTCAGAGAGCGTGACGTCTTGCGGCGCAAATATCTCATTCTTATGCTGCGATATCCACTCGCGCCATACGGCAAGACCGATAGCCAGTACCACAGGGCCGATGAACAATCCAACAAACCCAAATGCGGTTAGACCGCCCAACACACCGATAAAAATAATAATAAATGGGATTTTGGTTGCGCCGCTAATAACAATAGGTCGAATGAGATTATCCACCCAGCTAATAACAAACACGCCCCATAGTGCCAGACCAATCCCTTCTGCAGTATGTCCTTGGCTCAAGAGCCAGACAGACACACCGCCCCAAACAAATGGCGTACCAAAAGGAATCAACGCAATAATAAACGTGACAATGGTCAATAAGATAGGGCTTGGCGCACCAGCGAAGTAATAGCCGATACCAGCCAATAGCGCCTGAGCCAATGCCGTCAGCCCGATGCCGTATACCACCGCACGCGTGGTTGTACCTACAGAGTCAATATAACCATCGATGCGATTGCCAATGATGTTACGCAGCGCTTGGCGAATCTGACGAACCAGACTGGTGCCATCACGATAAAAAAAGAATAGTGTCATCAGCGCCATACCCAGCTTGGCCAGACCACTGAACACCACGTCAAATGCGACCTTGCCATAATACAAGTGCGACTGAACCCAAAGACGGAAGGCTTCTAGCGTGCCTTCTGGGTTTTTATTGATTCGCCACAGTACGTCTTTGATTTGCTGACCGATAATCGGCAAGTCTTTAAATGAGTCAGGCACATCCAAATAGCCCACTTTAATACGATAGACCAAATTACTGATTAAGCTCAACGCTTCTTGCTGCAAAATAAACACACCAATAACCAATGGCACACCTATTATCAAGGAGATGCTCACGGTCATAATGGCAGCGCTAAAATCTGGACTCAGTTTAACTTTTTCGTGAAAAAACTCATAAATAGGGAACGTCACATACGCCAAAATTGCCGCCCACAATGCCGGTACAATAAAAAACTGCACCACTTTAAAGCATAATACGAACAGCGCAACCAGCAAAGTAATCGCAAGCAAGCGCTGGATAATAAATTCTTTTGTCCAATTTTCAATCATAGCGTATAAACCAAGAGCGGACAGCAAACGATAACTTTGCTGGCAAGTTTATAAATGTGTGATAAACATCAGCTTATAGACGCTGTCCATAAACTGTATCCATTAGCGAGGATGGTAGATTATAAGTATATAAAGAAAAAACGGTGTCAAACCCATTAAATCACATGGCAATACTGCGTATTTACAAACTATCACTCTGATAAATAACATCGCGAAAAACGCAGCTATTACGCTCCATTATGCAATAGATTATGATAATTATATAACGCTATGTTGTAATCTTTACTTACAACTTTGTCTATGCAAGCTTACTAGATGATGACCGGAATGACTAGCGCATAATGCATGGATTTACTGTGAAAAACAGTGCCATCGCAGCTGCTTTTATATTCAGCTATTAAACTGCAATCTTATCAGGGAATTCACTGGTGCGTTCTATTTGTCACGACAATTGATGTTATACTAAAGCAATTATTTTAAGCTTTTCAATATAGTTAAGTGCATTTGTACGCTTTTATTTTTGTCGTTGCATAAACATCGCATCTATCAAAGCAGATTCCAGACCCTCTTGTATCGTCTTCTTCTAGACTATCATAAGATCTCATTTTAGGATGGCACGATCATTTGGGATAGGAGGCATAAGCAATTATGCTTTTAAGCATTGTCTAAGCGATTATGTAGGATTTAGGCTTGTCATATCAACTCAACATTCGAGCTTGATAAGCGAGCACGCAGTTTTGAATGAATTTCGGACTTACTTTGATTTTATTTTAAATCAATACAGACTCACCAAATTTTAATAATATATCGATAGGAACAATAACAATGTCAAAAGACACTGATAATCCCAATCTTAACCCCTCACATGAAGCCAGCAAGACCAACAAACCACAAGATACGGTCACTTTTGCTTTAGCGCAGTCACATTTTTTGGTAGGCGATATCGCAACCAACGTTGAAAAAATGCGCACGCTTGCATTACAAGCACGCGAACAAGGTGCTGACGTTATCGTATTTCCAGAGCTGGCACTACTAGGCTATCCTCCGCAAGATTTATTGCTACGCCCAAGCCTATCAGGCCGTGTCAAAAGCGCCTTATCTACCTTGAGTGATATCGACGATATCGTCATGATTGTCGGCTATCCGCATGTCGATCATCACGGTACTTTTAACTCCGCTGCTATCTTACATAATGGTCATCAAAAGGGCTTCTATCACAAGCAGATGTTGCCAAACTATGGTGTATTTGATGAGCGCCGTTATTTTGATAAAGGTCGCAATCAAGTCTTATTTGACTATAAAGGCATTACGATTGGCCTGCTCATTTGTGAAGATTTATGGGACAAAAACCCGATTGCTGAACTCAAAAAACAAGGTGCTGACCTCATTGTTAGCTTAAACGCCTCACCTTTTGAGATTGAAAAACAAAACAACCGCAAAGCCATGCTTGCCAAGCGCAGCCGTGAAAACAACTTGCCTATCGTCTATGTCAATGCAGTTGGCGGTCAAGACGATCTTGTATTTGATGGCGGCTCTATGGCTGTGCAAGCCGATGGCAGCGTGGCTCATGAAGCACCGCGCTTCATGAATCAGTTATTATTGGCCACTTTAGATGTCAAAACGGCTAAATTTAACAATCAAGCCAAAGCGCCGTTGACCCTAAGCCGTGAGTCAGAGATGTATCAGGCATTGGTCGTCGGTCTACGCGACTATGTCAATCACTCAGGATTCTCTGGCATTATTGTTGGACTATCAGGTGGTATTGATTCAGCACTGACGCTCTGTATCGCGGTCGATGCGTTGGGCGCTGACAAGGTCTATGCCGTCATGATGCCGTATGAATATACCTCTCAAATCAGTCTAGAAGATGCACAGGCTCAGGCACGTCGCTTAAATGTCTCTTATACCGTGTGTCCTATTTTCGATGCCGTCGAAGGTATTCGTCATACACTAGCGCCTCTATTTAACAAGTCACCAGCGGATACAACCGAAGAGAACATCCAAGCCCGTGCACGCGGCGTTGTGTTGATGGCACTCTCCAATAAGTTTGGTCATTTGGTCATCACGACAGGTAACAAATCAGAATTAGCGGTTGGTTACTCAACATTGTATGGCGATATGGCTGGCGGCTTTGACGTACTAAAAGATGTGTATAAATCACAAGTGTATAAGTTAGCAAGCTACCGCAATCGCCTAGAAGACACGCCTGTCATCCCTGAGCGCGTTATTACTCGTCCGCCATCTGCTGAGCTACGTCCAGATCAAAAAGATCAAGACAGCTTGCCTGATTATGATGTATTGGACGGTATCTTGATGTCTTATATCGATGAAGACATGGGCTATCAGGAAATTATCGATAAAGGCTTTGATGCTGAGATGGTCGCAAAAGTCATCAAAATGGTAGACAATAGCGAGTATAAACGCTTGCAATCGCCCATCGGTACAAAGATCAGCCACAAAGCTTTTGGACGTGAACGCCGCTATCCGTTGGTCAATAAGTGGTCAATTAAAGGCTAAATCGCACTTGCCTTTCAGCTTAGGGCGTGTTGAACATTCGAC